>JAIRNR010000050.1 GCA_031257915.1 Bacteroidales bacterium | reverse complement strand
CTGCTGTGGCTGCAGGGTAGTGATCACCTGGTTCTACTGTTCCCCAAGTGGTCGTTATGCCTACGAAGTAGTTTTTTGCTGTTGCCGGTGTTGTTAGGGCGGCTGTTAGTGCTGCTGTTGCTATTAGTGTCGCGAGCAGGGTTGTTGTTGGTTTTTTGTTCATTTTATTTTTGTTTGTTGGTTTTTGTTTTTTTTGTCCGACGCTTTTTTTGCGTCGGCTGTTGGATTGCGGGTCGTAGCCCGCAATGACGCGCATTGCCCGCAACGACGGCGTTGTAGTTCGCAATGATGGTTGCGGGTCGTTGCCCGCAATGACGCGCAATGCCCGCAACGACGGGGTTGTAGTTCGCAATGATGGTTGCGGGTCGTAGCCCGCAATGACGCGCAATGCCCGCAACGACGGGACGTTGTCCGTAATGGTGGCGTTGTTGTTTGACGTTTTTTTTTGCTGCGGCTGTTGTTTGCGGGTCGTAGCCCGCAATGACACGTAATGCCCGCAACGACGGGGCTTTGTCTGTAATGGTGGGCGTGGGTCGGACGTGTAATGATGGTGTAACGTTTGCGGGGGTCGGACGTGGGTTGTTTGACGTTTTTTTTTGCTGCGGCTGCTGTTTGCGGGTCGTTGCCCGCAATGACGCGCATTGCCCGCAACGACGGGGCTGTAGTTCGCAATGATGGTTGCGGGTCGTAGCCCGCAATGACGCGTAATGCCCGCAATGGCGGCGTTGTTGCCCGCAATGACGGCATGGGTCGTTGCCCGCAATAATAACGTAACACTTGCATGGGTCGGGCGTATCTGTCCGACGTTCTTTTTAATGAAAATATCACTGTCTGTGCTTATATTAAATTCGTGAAAGTCTGCGAATTTACGAATTTTTTATAAAAATTTTTAAGCCTCGCAATTTAGGTTACTTCTTTTTCCTGTAACTTACCACAGCCCAAATATTAAACACAACTGCAAACCCAATCATAGCGAATAATTGCGGCAGCATTTCACTTATTTCACTGCCTTTTAGATATATCGCACGCATAACTTCCATAAAATACTTCAGCGGATTAAATGCTGCTATCCACTGCGCCCATTCGGGCATACTTTTCACCGGGGTAAAGAGCCCCGATGTAATAATAAAGATCATTATAAAGAAAAATATCAAAAATATTGCCTGCTGAACCGTATCCGAATAATTGGAGATAATAAGTCCGAGTCCGGATACAACAGTCGCATAAACGATAGCGTAGAGATATATTGTAATTAAACTGCCGTGCGGATAAATATCATACATTAAATATCCGAGCAAAATGCCGACTGATAAAACGAAAATACCAATAATCCAGTACGGAATAAGTTTTGCAAGAATAAATTTTATTTTATTTACGGGGGTAACGTTCATCTGCTCTATCGTGCCCGCTTCTTTTTCACTCACTATATTCAGCGCGGGCAAAAATCCTGCAAGCATTGTAAGGAGAATAACCATCAGAGCAGGAACCATAAATTTTTTGTAGTCAAGATCAGGATTAAACATAAACCGCATTGCGGGTGCAGATATGTCGGATACAGGCACAAGAGATGTCGCGATTTCAATTTCAATCGCATAATCATCTATAATCCCTTTAAGGTATGACGAACCCAACATTGCATTCATACTGTTTACCGCATTAGCCCAAATTGTCACTTTTGCCTTTCCCTCTCTTGCAAGAGTCTGTTCCAGCCTTGACGGTAGTATAAGCACTATATCAACATCAGATTTTTCCACTTCCGTCATTGCTTTTTTCTCAGAATATAAAATGGAATTTAAAATAAAATATTCCGAAGCAGTTATTTTTTTTATGAGGGTATATGAAAATGGTGTATTATCATTATCTACCACTGATAGATGAACATCTTTCAATTCCTGAGTCGCCGCCCATGGCAATAAAAGCAATATTACGACAGGAAAAATAAAAATCAGTTTCGGCATAAACGAATTCCGAAACGTCTGTTTAAATTCCTTTTCAACTAAATATTTTAACATAACTTTCCCCTGTAAATTCTCTTCCCCCAATTTTTATTCGCCTGTGTGTAAATTGAAACATTTCATGTATATTTTACTGCAATCTCACTTTAAATCTTTTTAAACTGACAAAAATTAAAAACAAAAACATTCCGCCCAAAATGGCAAATTCTTTCAGAACAAAAAGTCCCGAAACACCCTGTATCATAAGTTTCTTCGCCGCTTCAATAAACCATCGGGCAGGAATAACACACGAAATCCACTGCAAAAACGTCGGCATACTTTCTATCGGAAAAACCATACCCGACAAAATCATTGTCGGCAGTAACAGCCCCATTCCGGAAATAAGTGTTGCCGATACCTGACTGCCCGCAATAGAAGAAACAAATACTCCGAGCGAAAGACATACGGCAATAAAAAGTATTGACATAAGTGCAAGCCACAACGGATTTGAGGGCATGGGAATCCCGATAACAAGCACCGACAACGACATTATCGTTATAACATTTATTATTGAAAGAGTAAAAAACGGAACAAGTTTTGCAAAAATTATTGACAGCGGATGTATCGGCGAGGTTAAGAGCTGTTCCATTGTACCGTTTTCTTTTTCACGCACAATAGCAACGGAAGTCATCATTGCACATATTATCATTAAAATCATTCCCATAATCCCCGGAACAAAATTATATGAACTTTTCATTCGCGGATTATACAGCATTTTTGTTTCGGAAATAATTTGTATGCCCGCCGACGGTACGTATGAACGAATAATTTCAAAAATATATTGTGAAGCACTGACTGCCTGATTCGGTTCGGTTGCGTCTGTGATAAGTTGCACATCAAATCCCGCAATACTTTTTGAAGGGTTAAACACTAAAACAATATCCGACTTTCCACTTCTAAAAGATGGGATAATATCTTTTTCCGATTGTATTGAAGAAAAAATAAAATATTCACTTGTATTTAGCCGCTCATATATTTTATGCGTTTCGGAGTTATGCACATAATCAAGTACGGAAACTTTTACATTACGAACTTCATTTGTTATTGCAAAACCAAAAAGTAAAATTTGAATAATCGGCATTAAAAAAAGAATAAGCATTGTGCGGCGGTCGCGCAAAATGTGAAAAAACTCTTTCTTTACAAAAGTACCAAACGTTGTCATCGGAAATCAACTTCGCCGTACATTCCCTGCTTTATAAATCCGCTGTCGTTACGAACTGCAATTTTTACGGGATATACGAGATTGCTGCGCTCATCACGCGTTTGAATTGTTTTGGGAGTAAATTCCGCATTATCGGAAATCCATGATATTACTCCCTCGTGGAGGCGGCTTGCCGATTCGTCTTTATCGGAAAACACTTTTACTTTCTGCCCCGTTTTTAAGCCGGTAATCTGGCTGCCCACAATATATGCACGCAGATACATAACAGATAAATCGGCAACTTTAAAAAGCGGCTTTCCGGCTGCAGCAAGTTCACCCTTTTCGGAATACTTTGCAAGCACCGTACCCGCTACAGGACTTCTGATTATACTCTGTTGCAACATATCCTCTACTTGCGCTATCTGTACTTCTACGCTCCCGGCTTCGCTTGAAATGCCGCTGTTCGCATTTGACATTTGTTCGCTTTGTGCGGCAATCCGTTTTTTTAGCGTGGCAATAGATGAGTTTATATCGTCTAACTGTTTCCGATTCGCAACTTTATTATCCACAAGTGTTACAAAACGTTTCCTTTCTCTTTCAAGTGTTTTTAACTCTTCTTTTGCCGCTGCAATTTGTGCGGCAATATCTATTCTTTTGCTGTTCACTGCTTGTAACCCTGTTTGTAACTGGAGTTTTTTAAGATACAGTTGTGTCGTATCTATAAAGCCGAGAATACTGTCTTTCCGCACTAATGTACCCTCTTCTACGTTAAGGATAATTATTTCACCGCTCACTTTTGCCGACACAATTATTTCGGTTGCTTCAAAAACTCCCGAAGCGTCGTGATCGTTCTGTCCGTTTCTGCACCCTGCAAGCAGCAACAGGAAAAAACATAAAAGTATATTGTATTTCATAAAATTTTTCATATTCACAACAAAACATTATTTATTATCAATCAGTCCTCTGTTAATCCTCTGTTAGTCCTCTATTAGTCCTCTATCAGTCCTCTGTTAGTCCTCTGTCAGTCCTCTGTCAGTCCTCTGTTAGTCCTCTGTCAATCCTCAAATCATACATCGTTTTCAGCAATTCTATTTCGTGAATTGCACGTGTTTGACGGGCAATATTCAATTCATTCAAGTCGCCGATATAATCGCTAACGCTTAATACACCGTTATCGGATTTGATTTCGGACATACGTGCAATCTCTTCACGCAATGCAACAATTTCACCATCTCTCAAAATAGCTCTGCGAAGCCTTTCTATTTCACCGTTGCGGGCAATTGTTTGCTGATTAAGCATAAAACGAAAATTTTCTTCCTGTACTTTTACCTTTTCTTTCTCAATATTAAGTGTCTTCTTTTCATCGCCATAAGTGTAAAGCCCTCCGAAATTCCATGAAAAGGATGCACCTCCGATAAAATAAGGAGTAAATTCTGCTTTAAACATATTTAAACCCGGATTGGCATACGCACCCTGCGCAAACAATCCAAGTTGCGGCATTCCTTTTACAAGCAACCGTTTTTTCTGCGCGTCGATTTTAAGTTGCTGCGCCTGAAAAAGGGCAATTTCGGGACGTGACACTTCGGAAACATTAGACATATCCGGTATTTGCGGCACTTCCGACACACTTATCCATGATACCCGCTCACCCAAATAGAAAGAAAGCATAAGTTCCCGCGCCTGCAAACCTTTTAAAATTCCTTCTTTAACCTGCACAAGTTTTTTTTGCTCTACTTCAACACGCAAAATATCCGACTCATTTGCAAGTCCGCCACGCTCCAAATCCGCAACACGGTCATACTGCCGTTGCAATTCATCTGCAAAAAGATTGTTCTGCTTTAACTGCTCGCGCAACAGCAAAATACCGAAATAGATTTCATTTATTTGACCGTACAGCGAATAGAGACCTGTCTCTGCCGTTTGCCTGTCAATTTCGGCTTCCGCCTTTATGCCCGCACGTTCAAAAATAAGTGCGCCGCCGTCCCATATCGGCTGCACAAGTTCAACTACTGCGCGGTACTGATCCCTGTCGGGAAAATGAATATCACTTATTCCCATTAAAGCAAACTTATCTAAAATATCTTGCGAAAAACCTGTCACATCAGTCTGCCATGAAGCACGGGCAGAAATAGACAATTGCGGGAGATAGTGTCTTCCCGCACCCGCATATTTATGCTTTGCAGACTGCTCTGCAAGTGCAAACTGTTTTATTAACGGATGGTTGTTGCGTGCCTTTTCGTAGCAATAACTGAGGGTCAGCGACTGCGATACATCGTTTGTATCTGCAAACAACAATCCCCATACAAGCGAAAACG
The DNA here is from genome assembly GCA_031257915.1 of Bacteroidales bacterium. Classification (GTDB taxonomy): domain Bacteria; phylum Bacteroidota; class Bacteroidia; order Bacteroidales; family P3; genus JAIRNR01. Next base: position 21,095 of record JAIRNR010000050.1, on the reverse strand, counting down.
CAAAACAAAAATATATTTTTTTCATGTATCAATTTCCTGTTGTAATGTATTGTACGGCACGCTCCAACTGAGTATCGGTACCGTCCTGATATTTAACAATATCAAGAGCAACGTCCATATTAGGCGGAATACCCTTACCCTCATAGCATTTTCCGTCAAACGCTGCCTTTGTCATTTCGGAGGATGTATAAACAAGTTTTATTTGCTGATATTCCGGCGTTAAGCCGTTAAACATTACGACCGTACTGAACTGTCCTCCGTTTTCAACTGCATTATATGTTAATTTTCCATTGCCGCCATAAGTTGTTTTTCCTATCTGTATGCCGTTTCCCGCAGGTAAATTGCGAATACCCATTACTGTAAGTTCGGAACAGCTTACGGAATTCATATCGGTAAGAATAACTGCCGGCACTGTTATACCCGGTGAGTCGGACAGGGACAGAACGCGAAAAGGAATCCACGGAGTATAATCCAAGCGTCCTTCGCCGTTCTTTCTTTTGGTATATGCCATAATTATTTCCTCGTCCTTACCAATCAATCTACCCAAAATCATGCCCGGTTCCACAGCATTACCGCCGCTGTTTCCGCGCACATCAAGAATGATACCCTTTACATCGGAACGCCTTATCATACGGTCAAAAAAATTATTTATTATTTCGGATAACTGTCCGCTTTCGTCTGCCGCAATGTTTTGAATAATGTAAAAATTGCTCCAAAAAAAATAGGGAATAACTCCGCCGTTAACAGGAATGTAACCGGTAACAACAATAAAATTATCCTTAATATAAACTTCCTTATCAATAAGCCTGCTGTCGCAAATATTGAAAAATTCCGTACGGTACTGGGACCATAATCTGGGTGTGGCATAAGGTCGCAAACGTGCGGAAGACGGAGAAAATGCACTGCTGTCTTGAAAAACAATCGTATAGTGACCGTCTGCAAGACCCGCCGTCATTTCGCAGTAATACCGTTTGGCTTTTTCTTTTTTATCGGCAATATCTTCCGCAATGGTATCAAGAGCTCTGAATTTAGCATAATATTCGTCGTAAACCCTGTCCCAGTCAGTGGTATCAATCTCCCAAAAAACGTAATTGTGATTCATCCCACTCCAAAACATCTCAAATGTTCCTGTGAAACTGCCGCTGATATAATAATCTTCAGGACGGTTCAGTTGCGGAATATCCTTACGGCAACCTGCCGCCATAAATATTATAATTATTGATATGTATATCGTTTTTCTCATCCGATTGTTTACCGAGAGCCGAACTCTCACTTACTTTTTATCCTGTAAACCGCACCTGTTGTAAAAACATAAGTATCATTATAGCGCGGTATCTGCTCATACATATAATTTTTTTGCATGTCAGACAGAGAATAGTAATAACGCACTTCGGCAAAAATTCCCCAGTCGGCAAAATTATATTTTAAACCAAGTCCGATAAGCAAGCCGCAGTCAAAACGGTTATCACGCTCTTTGTCAAATTTAACGTTTTCTTTGAAGTAATGAAAATATTCTTCACCGTAGTCCGCCGGGTAAGAAGTGCTTTCCTGATATTTACCCCATGTGCGGCTGTTAATCCACCCACTGGCATATCCTCCCAAATTAACAAACCCGAGTATATTTTTTCCGCCGAAAGAAAACTGTGCAACAAGCGGCATTTGCAAGTAAGTGTTACGCCAATTCTGCTCATTACCCACAGCATAATCCGTACGCAAAAGCGTATAAGATTTTGCAATGACAGACGGTTCCGCATATACCGCAAACCAATCGGTTACCGAATAACCGGCGGATATTCCAACCACATAACCATGCCCATTTTCGTATTTCGTAAAAGAACGGTAACCCACTGAGGAATAAATATGGTTATTAGTATATCCGCTGTATAAACCCACAGCAAAACCATCTTTGACAGGAACATGTCCGCCGGAAGCGATACAAAAACCTTGTGCGGAAAGCATGCACAACACAATTATAATCGGCTTACAACGCAAAATATTCAAGAATTTTTAATTAGTTGCGAATTTACAACTTTTTTACTAAATTTGTCCGCAACATAAATTTTATGGCAGAAGATATTATTTCCCTAATTTTCAGGTTGGAACAAAAAGCCGAAAATATAAAAAGAACGGTTGGGGCGTTGGATACTGAAAAAAAGGTTCTTACTGCGAGGATAGAAGAAAGAGAAAAGGAAATACAATTATACAAACAAAAAATAACCGATTTAGAAAATAAGAACCGCATTTTGCACGTTACAGGGGGACTTTCGAGTTCGGCCAGCGGTAGCGAAACGTTTAAAGCAAAAAAAGTATTAGACGAAATGGTACAGGAAATAGATCGGTGTGTAGCATTGTTAAACCGATAAGATGGGAATGGACACAATATCAATTACCGTTACAATTAGCGATCGCCCCTACAAATTGAAAGTCAGGCGCGAAGATGAAGTAATTTTCAGGGAAGCGGCAGCTAAAATAAACGAGCAAATTGGCAATTATGCGCAGAGCTATGCCTTCAAAGATCATCAGGACTTGCTCTCTATGGTGGCATTACAGTATGCGTTTAATGCACTTAAAAATGAACAAATTATTCGGTTTCGTGATAATGAACTTACGGAAAAGTTACACACTATCGACCGCACTTTGACGGTCTGAAATTCTTTTACCGCATCGCCCGCCAACAGTTTGAAAACTCAACATTTTTAGACTAAAAGCCGGGTGCGACATGTTTATCAAAAGCGTGCTTGCCTGTGTAAAAACAGTTAGCAAGATACTTGCGAAAGCAGGGTACCCAAAACTTTATTAACGGGGTTTTCCAAAACTCTTCGGGCGATTGCGGTTTTTTTAAAATTTATTTAATATATGAAAAACATGATTTGCGGAATAACCGTACCTCAGGATTACTGGGATGAGATTGCTCTTTATTTCGGCATTGGACTTGTAATAGGTATCACTATCATTGTGTTTATTACTCAATTTACAACAAAAAACAAAATCAAGAACCGTTTAAAAGAAATTGAAGAGCAAGGCGAAATTTTAAAAAAAGAAAAACTGCTTCAAGCGAAGGAAAAGTTCATACAGATGAAAGCGGACTTTGACAAGCAGGAGCAGGAACGTAACAACAATCTTATCAGAGCGGAAAATCGCATCAAGCAAAGAGATATTGAGCAGACACGCAAGTTAGAAGAACTGCAACGCAAAATATCAGAAACAAATTCACAGAAAGAACATCTGAACAATCAATTTGAGATTGTAAAAAACAAGCAGGCAGAATTAGATAAAGCACGTTCAAAGCATGTTGAAATGCTTGAAAAAATTGCAGGTATCTCCATGCCGGAAGCAAAAAATCAGTTAATGGATGCCATAAGAGACGAAGCGAAAATCGAAGCTCTCAACTCAATAAAAGAAGTTGTAGAAGAAGCAAAACTGACTGCAAACAAGGAAGCAAAAAAAATAATAATCGAAACGCTTCAGCGTACGGCAAGCGAAACAACGGTAGAAAATGCCGTTTCCACATTCCATATTGAAAGCGAAGAAATAAAAGGGCGTATAATCGGACGCGAAGGGCGAAATATCCGTACTCTCGAATCTCTTACAGGTGTGGAAGTTATTGTTGACGATTCGCCCGACACAATTTTACTTTCGGGCTTTGACCCTGTACGCAGAGAAGTTGCGCGTCTGTCGTTACATAAACTTGTTGTGGACGGACGAATTCATCCTGCACGTATTGAAGAAATAGTTGCAAAAACGCAAAAACAAATTGAGCAGGAGCTTATTGAAATAGGTAAACGTACCTGTATTGATATGGGTATTGCTAACATGGCACCCGAACTTATGCGAATGATAGGCAAAATGAAATACCGTTCTTCCTACGGGCAAAATCTTTTGCAACACTCACGCGAAACGGCTAACCTTTGCGCAACTATGGCTGCCGAACTCGGTCTTAATCCTAAAATAGCACGCCGCGCAGGTCTGTTGCATGATATAGGTAAAGTTCCCGATAATGAGCCTGAAATGCCTCATGCAATTTTCGGAATGAAATTAGCCGAAAAGCACAAGGAGCGTCCTGAAATTATTAACGCAATAGGATCCCACCACGACGAAATAGAAATGACAAATTTGATTTCACCCATTGTTCAGGTATGCGACGCTATCAGCGGAGCGCGTCCGGGTGCACGCAGAGAAATCGTGGAAGCGTATATTAACCGTCTGAACAACCTTGAAGCAATGGCACTGGCTTATCCGGGCGTTGTGAAAACATACGCTATTCAAGCGGGGCGCGAATTGCGCGTTATTGTCGGTGCAGATAAAATGAACGATACGGAAGCATATCAACTTTCAATAGATCTGTCTAAAAAAATTCAGGAAGAAATGACTTACCCCGGACAGATTAAAATTACGGTTATTCGTGAAACAAGAGCAGTGAATTATGCAAAATAAATTTTATCCCTATAACAAAATTTTTTAGAAAAACAATACTTTTTTATTTTTTTTTAATTTTTTTTTTTAACATCTTTGCAAAAATTTTAAGATTTATTAACATATTATATCAATTTTACGTATGGAACAGAATTATCAAGATGTTTGGAAAAGATGCTTAGCGTTTATACGCGATAATCTTCAAAACAATTCTGCTTTTACAAAATGGTTCTTACCCATTAAACCCATACAATTGAAAGATGATACACTTATTATTCAGGTTCCGACTAATTATTTTTATCAGTGGCTTGAGGAGCATTATATTGATTTGCTTCGCTCGGCAATAAAAAAAGAACTCGGACCAAAAGGACGTCTTGAATACAGTATAGTATTGGACACTACCGACCTCTATGAAATAAGTGCCACAAGCAAACACAGGACAGAAGTAAAAAACCCCGAAATAATGTATCCCGTTCCGAACAAAGCACCGTTTAATCCTTTTGTTATACCCGGAATAAGACGCATTAGAATAAATTCTCAATTAAACGAAAAACTTTCCTTTGAAAATTTCATTGGCGGAAGTTGCAATCAGATTGCTCGTGCGGCAGGTTTTGCAGTTGCAAACGACCCTGGTAAAACAGCATATAATCCGCTGTTTATTTATGGAAAAACAGGTCTTGGAAAAACACATCTTCTCAATGCTATCGGTTTGCAAAGCAAAATGAAAGACCCTAACCTGACGGTTTTATATATTTCCGCAGACCAGTTTACACAGCAGTATATCGATGCTTGCAGAAATAACTCGGCAAATGAGTTTACAAATTTTTATCAGGCTATAGACCTTTTACTTATTGACGATATTCACAAACTGTCGGGAAGAAATGCCACACAGGATGTTTTCTTTAATATATTTAATGCAATTCACCAGCAGGAAAAACAGATAGTTCTCTCATCCGATTTATCTCCTATTGATTTGGCAGGTATTGAACCACGTCTTTTATCGCGCTTTAAATGGGGACTTGGTGCGGAACTTGAAGCACCCGATGTTGAAACAAGAATTGCTATCCTCGACAAGAAAATTCATGAAAACGGACTTGAAATTTCCAAAGAAATAGTTGAATATATTGCGTACAGTGTATCAACAAGCGTGAGGGAACTTGAAGGTGTGCTTATATCGTTGCTTGCACAGTCAATACTTAACAAAAAAGCAATCACAATGGAACTCGTCAGGCAGACAGTAGATAAAATTGTCCGTAATGCCGTCAGAGATATTTCTATTGATTTTATTATGAAAACAGTCAGCGACTATTTCGGAATATCAATAGAGGAGATAAATACAAAAACGAGAAAACGTGAAATTGTAGAAGCCCGCCAATTAGCAATGTATTTTTCAAAAAAACACACAAAAGCGTCGTTAAGTTCTATCGGACAGCAGTGCGGCAACAAGGACCATGCAACTGTGCTGTACGCATGTAAAATGGTAGGCAATCTCATGGCAACCGATAAACGTTTTAAGGAAGTTGTTGAAGATTTGGGCAAAAAAATTACAGGATAAACCGCCTTATGTCGCGCTTATTTTTGCTTCCTGCCCTTTTGGGAGATGAATCAAACCCCGAAGATGTTCTGCCTGCTAATTACAAATTGATTATTGCCCCTCTGCGAACGTTTGTCGTAGAAAATATTCGCTCTGCACGCCGATTTTTGCGTAAAGCAGGTTTCACAGCACCGTTTGAAGATGTGGCTTTCCATATCTTGGACGAACATACTTCTGCTTTGGATATTCCAGCAGAGGCGGCTTCAAATGATATTGGTCTGCTTTCGGAAGCCGGACTGCCCTGTATTGCAGATCCCGGTACTAAAATGGTGCAGTGGGCTTTGCAACATGGAATGAAGATTGTGCCTGTTTCGGGACCATCGTCAATTTTTCTCGCACTTATGGCTTCGGGACTTAATGGGCAAAATTTTTGCTTTCACGGTTATTTGCCTGTAAATCCGTCGGAGCGTGAACGTAAAATACAATCAATAGAAAATCATTCTCTGTCGGTAGCAAAACTTACCGGAATCGGATCTGCCGAAATCTTTATTGAAACACCGTATAGAAACAAGCATCTTTTTGCTTCACTGCTTAAAGTTTGCAAAAAAAATACAATGTTATGCCTTGCCCAAAACATGACTCTGCCATCAGAGAAAATAGAAACATACTCAACAGGCAAATGGAAAACAATGACGGTGGAACTGCCGAAGCAGAACGCAATTTTTCTGCTGCAAGCACAGCACACAATATTATGAATCCGCCGCTTGCCGAACAGTTGCGTCCGCAAACGCTTGACGAATATATCGGACAGAGGCATATTATGGGTAGCGGCGCGGCTTTAAGGCAGGCTATTGTTACCGGTAATTTGCCGTCAATGATTTTATGGGGACCTCCGGGTGTCGGTAAAACGACTCTCGCATATCTTATTTCAAAAACACTCAATCGCCCTTTTTACACGTTGAGCGCAACGCAGGCAGGAGTGAAAGATGTAAGAGAAGTGCTGGATAAGGCACGCGGAACTCTTCTTAATTTTGCCGTACCGATTTTATTTATAGATGAAATTCACAGATTCAGCAAAAGCCAGCAGGATTCGCTGTTGCAGGCAGTAGAAAAAGGATGGATAACGTTTATCGGCGCAACGACCGAAAATCCGTCTTTTGAAGTTATTACACCGCTTATTTCACGTGCGCAGGTTTATGTTCTCGAACCGCTGTCAAACGATGATTTGGACATGCTCATTTCACGCGCAGTAAACTATTTAAACGTTCGGTTAAAAATAAAAATTGATGTAGCGGAAACTAACGCGCTGAAACGTATATCGGGAGGAGACGGCAGAAAAATTTTAAATGCTGTTGAAATGGTTGTAATGTTGCAGATAAGTGAGCAGCAACCTGTAGTTATAAATGATGAAACCGTGATTTCAATTCTCGGAAAAAATCTCGCCGCTTACGATAAGAAAGGGGAAAACCATTACGATATAATTTCGGCATTTATAAAAAGTATTCGCGGCAGCGACCCTAATGCAGCGGTATATTATCTTGCACGTATGCTTGAAGGAGGCGAAGAGCCGAAGTTTATTGCACGCAGAATGTTGATTTTAGCAAGTGAAGATATAGGCAATGCCAATCCTAATGCTCTTTTGCTCGCCAATGCCTGTTTTGACGCGGTACATAAAATCGGCTATCCCGAATGCAGAATTACTCTGTCGCATACGGCGGTGTATTTGGCATGCAGTCCGAAAAGCAACGCCGCATATATGGCAGTTGAAAATGCACTTGCTTTTGTGCGTAAGACCGGAGATTTGCCTGTACCGCTTTCTATCCGTAACGCGCCGACAAAACTGATGAAAGAACTCGGATACCATAAAGGATACCAATACGCGCATGATTATGAGGGTAATTTTGCACTTCACGAATTTTTGCCCACAGGTGCCGAAGGTACGCGATTTTATGAGCCGAGCGACAACCCGAAAGAAAATGAAATACGCGCACGCCTGCGCTTGCTTTGGAAAGAAAAATATGGATATTGATGAAAAGATAAACAGTTTTGTTCAACGTTTTTCGGCATTTGACGACTGGCAGGACAAATATCAACTTTTAATAGAAATGGGCAAAGAAGCACCGCTGTTGAAAGATGTGGAAAAATCGGACAGGTATCTTATAGAGGGCTGTCAGTCGCGCCTGTGGCTGAAAGCAGAACTCGTTGAGGGAAAAATGCAGTTTAAAGTTGATTCGGACGCTGTAATAACGCTCGGAATGGCTGCCATGCTTATAAATATTTTTAACGGTGAAACACCGGAAGTAGTGCAAAACAAAAATATTGATTTTATTGATAAAATCGGATTGCGGGAACATCTGTCCCCCAATCGTTCTAACGGACTTAATGCAATGATAAGGCAGATGAAACTTTATGCCGCCGCTCTTTTTATGGCAGGCAGTAAAAATGTTTGAGGGGATATATTGCAGATGAAACTTTATCCGCCGCTCTTTCTATGGCAGATAGCAAAAATGTTTGAGGTAAAAATTGGGGATAGAGAATTTACAGGAAAAAAGTTATTAACAATGCTGTAAAAACAGACTTTAATTCGTTATACAATTAGAGAACGAAATATTATGAATGAAAATCTGTACCCTTTGGCATTCTTCTTTCTTAAAGAAGCAGGCAATATTTTCAAAAATACTGTTATAAAGAGAGTGAAGATTGATAAGAAATTTTTTACATCAAATGAGGATGATCTGATTGATTTATGGCATTTGTCGCCGAAAGCAGCGAAGATTTTTATTAAGAACCGCGACAGTGCGTTAAATATGGCGGAAAAAGAAATATCTCTTATTGCAAAAACACAAGATGTAAGTGTTGTTTCGTATTATGACAGAAATTATCCGCCATTATTAAAAGAAATTCCCGACTCACCTGTTGTACTTTTTGTAAAAGGAAATCGGCAGGCACTGACGGAAAATTCTATTGCGGTTGTCGGAACACGAAATGCAACATGCTACGGCACCGCACAGACGCAGTATATTATAGACGGACTGTTTAATTCAAAATTTACAATTGTAAGCGGACTTGCTGCCGGTATTGATACATCTGCACATTTAGCCGCACTTAAAAACAATTTAAAAACAGTTGCTGTTTTCGGCACGGGAGTAGATGTTGTTTATCCTGCCGAAAATAAAAAACTCGCAGCGCAAATAATAGAAAAAGGCGGTGCGCTCGTAAGCGAAATGCCGTTTAACACGCAGGCGTTACCGTTTCACTTTCCGCGCCGAAACCGTATTATTGCGGGCATATCTATGGCGACCGTTGTTGTTGAAGCGTCTGTTAAAGGCGGTGCGCTTATTACTGCTCATCTTGCACAGTCGTACGACAGAATTGTTTTTGCAGTACCGGGCAGAAATGATGCTACTCTTTCTGTCGGCTGTAATTACCTTATAAAAGATAATAAGGCTATTCTTATTGACAGTGCAAAAGAAATTTTAGATAATATAAAATATAATGCGGACTGCAATATTACAGGCATGAGTACAATTCAAAATACGCTCCGTAACGAAAAGCATACCGAATTACTCCAAAAAGAATTGCTGATTTTGGAAATTATTGAAAAGGAAAAACCATGTTCTATTGATAAAATTTTTGATAAAAGCGCAATGACCGTACCCGAAATACTGTCTATTATCACTAAACTTGAAATCGCCGGATTTATAAAGGAAACGGCTGGGAGTATTTATGAGACGCTATTTCCCAAGCAGACGCAACAGTATCTGCACGGCGTTGGTAGCGGCACCTTTACGGATATTATCGGCAACAATCCATAAATTCAGAGCATTCGGAGCAGAATTGTCGCGGCGAATACGTCCGACAAATACTTCATTCTTACCCTCGCAGTAAAGCGGCATTGGGTATTCCGATTTTGACGGCTCATCTATAACAACAACTCCGTCCATTTTTGTAATAAGTGCGCGAATATCTGCTATTTCAAACGGTTTTTCCGTTTCAATATTTACGCTCTCGCTATGTCCGCCGCTAACAGGAACACGCGTAACGGTTGCAGTAATACGTATATCTTTATTGCCAAGAATTTTGCGCGTTTCGTTAATGAGTTTTTCTTCTTCGCCCGTATAGCCCTCACTCAATATATCTCCACCCACAGCAAGAGTATGTTCACTTAGAAAGTCGCCGCCCTGCGGAATTATATTGTGATGAATCGGGTGTGGATAAAACTGCGCACTCGCAACGCCTGCGGTTTCCTCGTCTTTCAGTTGCGCAATACCTCTGACACCACTGCCGCTAACGGACTGATATGTTGAAATTACAAGACGTTTTATGCCATATTCGCGATAGACAGGCGCAAGTGCAACTACCATCTGAATAGTGGAACAGTTCGGATTTGCGATAATCTTCGTTTCGGATGTAACATCATGCATATTTATTTCAGGCACCACAAGCGGTATGTTTTTATCCATTCGCCAACAAGATGAATTATCTATCACAGTGCAACCGGCTTCTGCAAAAAGAGGCGCGTAAGTTTTTGATGTACCCGCACCTGCGGAAAACAGTGCGTAATCGGGCTTTGCGGCGATAGCATCTTCAACGGAAACAACTTTAAGAGATTTGCCGTTAAATTTTATTTCTTTACCAACTGATTTTGCCGACGCAGCAGGAATAATCTCTGCGTCTGTGATACCGTATTCTTCAAGAACTTTAAGCATAACAGAGCCTACAAGCCCTGTTGCTCCTACAACTGCAATCTTCATATTTTTAAATTTTTGAATAATAATAACATTTTGGGCGCGAAGGTAGTTATTTTTTCTCAAAGTTAATTATACGGATAATGCAAATTCATAAACATTTTTTTATACACTTCGGCTTTGCTTTCCAATTTAAGCGGGTAAGCGCGGGACGACGACGGCATTCTGTAAATCCGCAATGTACGGTTATCGTACAGCACTTCCGAATAATTACCGATTTGCGGAAAATCAAACACCAAAAGCGGCTGTAAAATTTCCAGTGCTTTCTGTCCTGTCACCGCAATCGCCCTGCAATCGGGTAATTCGCTCAATACCTTGTTAATTTCAATGGGACATAATACTTTTAAAAATTTGTCGGACGCATTATCCTGTTCCCGAATTATTTTCATTGCAGTATCCCACAATGCGATACCCTTTTTATTAAGGAAAGAACGTAAGAGCGGCTCGTTAAAAGATTTTAAATCCTTTGTCAGAAAATAATTTTTATTATTAAAAAAAATCAACCCGAAAATTCGCCACATATCATTCTGCAAATTAGGATAAAAAAAATTCATTTTCCATCTAACCTCAGGCGGCGGAAAACTTCCCAACATTAAAACTTGCGCACCCTGCGGAAAAAACGGCGGCAACGGATGGCTTTCAACTTTGCTCATTTTTTTTATGGTATAGTGTACTTATCTTCAAACCACAATTCCAACTTTTTACGACAATATCTTTATTTGTCAATTTTCCGTAAAGTTATTTATTTTTCGTTTCCGTTTATGCGTTACCCAGCTGAAACCTGCCTGATAAGCGGTCAGCCGCTAATTCACAACATCTTGAAACACACATAATCTACAAAGGAAAATAGCATTTTTTCATTTTCATTCATTATATATCAATGTACGCTGTACACATTTTTAACATATACAAAAAAACATGAAGAAAAAAATTTTTACAACTCTGCTTACATTTTGTACATTTATACTTAATGCACAATGGAAAGATGATTTTACACAGGGGCTTGACTTCTGGCATGGAACAACGCAATGGTTTTGCATGGATGATTCTCTGTTGCGCTCGTGCGGAGAGGAATCATCATCAACACTTTTTTTATTGCGGCAAATTGATATAAATGCGTTGCGCCGGTGGGAATTTGCAACCAAACTTGAGTTTAATCCGTCAAGCACAAATTATTTGAAACTGTATTTATGGGTTGAAGATACCGTTAAAACAGGGATAACGGAAGATTTTCCCGCAAATGATGCTCTGTATATCAAACTTGGAGAAAGCGGTGGAAAAAATCGCCTTCAACTTTACCGCACAATAAAAAGCAGAGATACCCTGCTCGCAACAGGGCATACTGTTTTCAGTTCATCGGGCGGCAACGCGTTTAAACTGCGCATAATCTGCGGCGACAGCGGATATTTTAAAATATACAGTGCCTCATGGGGGAAGTATAACTGGGAAGAGGAAATTTTTGCAGATGCCGGTATAAATATCGGCGAACTTGACGGCAAAACGTACAGCACAGGGCTTTACATTAAATACGCTACCGCAACAAGGCACAACAAATATACGTTTGATTATATTTCTTATGGTACAGATGAGCCGGACCCTGAGCCTGTTCCCGAACCGGCAGTGACACTGCCCGATACCGAAAGCATAAAATTCAGTGAAATTCTTTTTAATGTTTCAGGCGGTAGCAGCAGCACAGGCGTAGAAGCAGAAAGTAAATTTATTGAGATTTACAATAATTCCGACAGTGCAATAATGCTTAATACACTTGCATTTATGTTGCCCGATAAACGGTTATATCCGCTCGCGGCAGCAGATGAATATGCAGTTGTGGAGCCATACGGATACGCCGCAATAACTGCAAATGCTGCTAATCTGTCAAAACAATATACAATATGTTATGAAAATATTTTTCAGCCGCCGTCATTCCCATCTTTAAATGCGAACGAAGGTACGGTTTACTTGTGCCGCACGACAGATACGCTTATACTTGAAACGCTTTATTACAATAAAGATTTCCACCATATACTTCTGCCGCAGGTAAAAGGCGTATCAATAGAAAGGATTGATTTTAACGTGCAAAGTACGGTAGCGGAAAATTGGCATTCGGCTTCGGAAGCATGCGGATATGCAACTCCCGGCTGTAAAAATTCACAGGCGAATAATAATATTCAGACAGATAATACTTTTCAGATAAATCCGCAATGTATAACGCCAAACAATGATGGAGTAAATGATTATACCGAAATTTCATGGAATTTGCCGATAAACGGGTATGCTGCAACCATAAAAATTTTTGACGATTACGGCAGAGATGTTGTAACGCTGAGAAAGGCTGAAGTAATTGCTCCGCAGGATAAGGTAATTTATCACGGTTCAAATCTGCGCAGCGGAATTTATATAATATTTATAGAATTGCTGCACCCTTACACAGGCAAAAAACATCGGTACAAATATCCGCTTGCCGTGCGATGATGTGATTTCAGAAAAAATTCAGAAAAAATTATAACGATATATCCGAAAAAAGTCATAAATTTGACAAAAATTTCTAAACTTAAAATATATGGAAAGTTCATTCCTTGAATCGTTTCGCTGTTCGATCATCAACAATTGGGACAATCCTGCCCTCACCGACTACAAAAGCACAACATTTACCTATAAGGATGTTGCAAGAAAAATTGCTAAAATACACATTCTTTTGGAACAATGCGGCATAGAGCAGGGTGATAAAGTTGCACTTGTCGGCAAAAATTCGTCCAATTGGGCTGTTGCATACATTGCAACTTTGAGCTACGGTGCAGTATTGGTGCCTATACTTCATGAATTTACGCCTGAAGGAATCCACCATATCGTAAATCATTCGGAAGCGAAATTGCTTTTTATCGGAGAAGCAATATGGGAAAATGTAAATCCGGCGCAAATGATACACCTTACGGCTATATTTTCGCTCGGAGATTTTAAACTTCTTCACGGCAGAAATGCAAAAGCGGAGTATGCGCGTGAAAATTTGAATAAACTTTTTGGGGAGAGATACCCTAACGTTTTTAAGAAAGAAGATATTATTTTTCACAAGGAAAAACCTGAAGATCTTGCTATTATATCCTACACATCCGGCACTACAAGCCAGAGTAAGGGTGTAATGCTGCCGTACCGCTCGCTGTATTCAAATCTTCTGTTTGCGGAAGCGGTTATGAATCTTAAAGCGCGTCATAATGTTGTTGTAATGTTGCCGATGGCTCACATGTATGGTATGGCGTTTGAATTTTTTTACGAATTTTGTACCGGTGTTCATCTGCACTTTTTAACACGTACACCGTCACCAAAAGTGATTTTTGACGCTTTTGCCGAAATAAAGCCCGACCTTATTGTCTCCGTACCTCTTGTTATTGAAAAGATTTTTCAAAAGCAAATTCAGCCGGTAATAGACAAAAAGATGATAAAAACTCTGCTTTCCATACCTGTTTTGGACAGCGTTGTTACGGATAAAATCGGAAAACAGCTTTCAGATGCTTTCGGAGGCAATTTTTATGAAGTTATTATCGGCGGAGCAGCGTTTAACCGCGAAGCAGATTTGTTTTTTCACAGAATGCAATTCCGCTATACGGTCGGATACGGAATGACGGAATGCGGTCCCATTATCGCCTATGCCGACTGGAGAGAATTTAAACCGTTCTCGTGTGGAAAAGTTGCTCCGCGTATGGAAATGAAGATTGATTCGAGCGATCCTCAAAATGTACCGGGGGAAATTCTTGTTCGGGGCGAAAACGTTATGCTCGGATATTATAAAAATGCCGAGATGACAAAAGAAATATTTACTGAGGATGGCTGGATGAAAACAGGTGATTTGGGTGTTATAGACGAGGATGGCTTTTTATATATCAAAGGACGGCGTAAAACGATGATTTTAAGTTCAAACGGGCAAAATATCTACCCTGAGGAAATAGAAAGCAGCATAAACACGATGGAATATGTTTCCGAATCGCTTGTATTAGATGCCGGCGGAGGTCGCTTGGAGGCAATAATTTATCCTGATATGGATGCAACCGACAAAGACGGACTCTCGTATAACCAGATTGAAAAAATCATGGAAAAACACCGCGTGGAACTTAATGCTACTCTACCCGCCTACAGTCAAATAACCCGCATAAGGATAACTACTGAGGAATTTGCAAAAACGCCGAAACGCACTATCAGACGTTATTTGTATCAACTTAATAAGGAGTAGGCTGGGTTTTGATAAACTTAACTACCCTGCCCTCTGCGCCAATCATATAGATACCGTTGCGTAAATGCGAAACGTCTATTGTCTTTTGCTTTGTTACCTGCAAAATATTTCCGTGTATATCAAATAGATGATAAGTGATGTCTGCGCGACTGTCCGTAATATAAAGTCTGTCGCTCACGGGGTTTGGCGATATGCTGAAAACATTCGCTTTAACCTGTGGCGTAATAATACTTACGGAGGGGTCTGCTGTGAGAATAAGCGTTTGCGGTGCAGAAGTTACGGCAATCTTATTTGAAACAATAATGTCGTCTGTGTTTTCATTTAAACGTACCGCAAGCTTGTACGTGCCTGCTTCCGCCGCTTCGCACTCTTTACCTGCCGCAGAAGGAATAAGTATATCGTCTCTGTACCAGCGGTACTCGGTGTAGTTATCGTCCGAAACGCTGTTAGTTGCGTCTTTTACTGCAATAGACGGTTTGGGAGTGAGCATAATATCGGCAACCTTTTGCGCCATTGCACCAAGTGCGTCATTATCGGCATGAGTACCGTCAGGCATTTGAGCAGTTGTCCAGTCTTTGCTGATGTCGTACCAGTCAATTACCTGCAAGCCTTTTTCCAGCGAAAGTTCGCGGATAGCAGGAATAACACCGTTTACGATATTGGTATTGTTAATACCAAAGCCGCTGATATTGAAAATCGGCGCAATCAAATAAACTTCCACATCCTGTTCGGAATATTTATATACGGTATCAAGAAAACTTATATATTCGCTTTTAAACTCTGTGCCGCGTACATTCCAGTAGTCGTCTTTACTGTCGTTAGTGCCGAGTGCAATTAAAACGATATTTGCGCCGTAATTCTTAAATTCGCTGAACTTGCCTGTTGCGTCATTTGTCCATGCACCCCACGGTTCGGGAAAATTCATAAGAGTTGCGCCGCTGACTCCGTGATTGGCTGTAACATAATCATCCGAAAGTTTGCTTTTTAGCTGAATGGGCCACGCATATTGCGAAGCGTCGGAAGAACCTGCACCTGCGGTATTACTGTTGCCTATACACGATATTCTTATACCTTCCTCAGGTTTTGCGTAATTTACTGTTAAACGATAATCGCCCGAAAGCTCGCCTGTTGAAGATACCGAGAACGGCAAATTTTCGCCGTTTGTGCAGTCGCCTGTGCCTGTAAAATTTGCATAGCCGAGCAGTATATTCATCGGTGTCCAATAGTAAACCCCTTCTGTGGCTGAAAATGTTGCCTGCCAAATCCACGCAGTATCATTCTTTATAAGCGCACCGCGGGGAAACGTTACCGGATTATCTCCCGCTCCGTCCCAATCAACATTTTCGCGCCCAAACATACCGTAAAACCAATAGGGACCGTCGTTTAAATCACCACTTACCCAAGTAACAATATTCGCATCGTAAGCCCAGGTACCGGGAGCGTCTGTGAGAACTCCTTTTGTCATATCGACAACCTGCAATGTTACATCAAAACGCGGCAACGCATTCGGATCGGGAATAACAAGTTCATTATGTCCGGTTATAACTCCGCCCTCGCCAACGTGAAAAATAAGATTGTTGCCATTATCGCCCGTATAGCCGTACATATTCGGATTGATTGGCTGCCAGCCGAGTGTTTTTGCGTTGGGATTCCACTCATAAGTTCCGGTGTCGGCAGTAAGTGTAAGAGTCCATTCCCATGCTGTTTCGGTTTTTACAAGCAAGCCGTTTGGCGTAACGCCTGCTTCTTCGTACATAGGATACCACCAATCGTTCGGTGTGCGCGGATTTTGCGCAGAGAGGTTATCGCTAATCCAGCAAAAGATATTAGTTTCGTTGTTATCATTAACTTTGTTAGTTATTGCACCCTTACTCCGGTCAACAACTTTTAGCGTTACGGTATATGCCGCCGCACTGAACACACAGCATAAAAATAATGCCGCAAAAAACATCCGTTTCATAATTATTTACTGTTTATTTATTATTTATCACTTACTCACAACTCACAACCCACAACCCACAACCCACAACTCACAACCCACAACTCACAACCCACAACTCACAACCCACAACTCACAACTCACAACCCACAACCCACAACTCACAACTCATAACTCACAACCCACAACTCACTACTCACTACTCACTACTCACTACTCACTACTCACTACTCACTTAACCACCTTAACCGTTCTAACTTCCCCGCTGTTCCGCATAAGCACAAGATAAATTCCGTCCGAAAGCATACCAACATCATAAGTTCTGCCCATACCCTTTGTTTCAAATATCGTAGCACCATTAACACTCATCAATCTGACCGATGTCGCTTCGGGCGATACGTAAAGTAAATTATTACTGATATAAGCGTCGAGATGGGACTTTTTCAATGCAGACGAAATACCGACCGATAATTCTTCATAAATTTTAAAATTACCGAGCGTGAGTATTGCCGGTAAATAATTTATTCCCTCTGTCACATCTGCCTTTATCTCATACACACCGACAGCAACAGGGACAGCAGTATCGTTATTGTACAGAACGGTAATATCCCCAAGTCCTTCTATATCTGCCCGGGCAGAAACTTCAACAGAATGCGGCAAGCCGTCATAAGCGGCAGAGTCAATCCGATATTCGAGATATTCACTTAGCACAGCCGCTTTCGCTATGGTGAGCGTGTCGAGCAGAAGCCCTGTTGCCTGCTCAAATGTATCATTTGCGGCTATATCTACCGTTATTTCGTACAGACCCGCATTAACCGGAACAGTTGTACTGCCGTTGTATTTTACGGTAATGGCACCCATATTCGGATACTTTGCCGTAACGGAAACACTTACAGGCAAACCGTCATAAGTTTCCGTTCGCGGTAATGTGTAGTTAAGGTCGTTTTTAGTTATTATATGCAGATTCGGTGCCACATTCGGGTCAGGAATAACAAGCTCGTAATTTCCTGTTACTGTCCCTCCCATATTCATAAAAAAAATAAGATTATCACCGTCATCACCTGTATAATCGTACATTCCCTGATTGATAACTTTCCAGCCAAGCGTCTTTGCATACGGTTTCCATGAATATGTTCCGGTATCCGCCATAAGCGTAAGAGTCCATTCCCACGAAGAATCGGTTTTTATCAGTTCGCCGTCCGGAACAATACCGCTTCCGCCGTACATCGGATACCACCATTCGCCCGGACTCGGATTGCGGATATTCTGTTCTTTAAGGTTGTCGCTTACTGCGCAAATAATATTTATTTCATTCTGGTCGTTTACTTTGTTTGTGACCGCTCCTTTTGATTTATCAATAACTTTTAGAGTGGCAGCCCAGGGACCCTGTATAGCGGGATTAACCACGATTGTCAGAGTGTCCAAAACAAAGGACGCACTGTTAAAGTTCTGCCCCTCGCCGATATTAGCCGAGATAACGTAAGTACCTGTTTGCACAGGTGTTGCAATGTCGTTATTATATAAAACGGTGATTTCGCCGAAGCCGTCAACCGTTAAATTGCCCGCAAAAGTTACCGCAACGCTGTGTTCCGCGCCATTGTATAAAACAGTGCCGCATGATTCCCACTGTAAATAATTTTTAAGCATATTTGCTTTCTCAACAGTAAGCGTGTCAAGCAACAGTCCTGTTGCCTCTTTAAATACAGCACTTGCCTGAACATCGACGGTTACTTCGTATTTCCCTGCATTTACAGGACGTGTCGTGTCGCCGTTATATTTTACCGTAACAGCACCTGTTCCCTCCATTCTTGCCGTAACGCTTACACTTTTCTTCGTGCCGTCGTAAACGACCGTTTGAGGCAGTGTGTAAATAAAGTCCGACTTACTGAGTTCTGCCGTATCGGGAATATAATCCTCTTTGATAACGAAGTCGCCGAGGGATATTTGTGCTGCAAGGTAATTCTGACCTTCCGCAATATCGGCAACTACGGCGTATGTGCCTGCATTTAAAGGTTTAGCAGTGTCGCCATTATAGCGAACTGTAATTTCACCAAGCCCGATAACATCGTTTTCTGCTTCCACAAGTACTGTATGCTTTTCGCCGTCAAAGGCAACAGTATCTTCAACTTGAAGTGAACTCCAAAGGTGCGACGAAGTGACTGTTGCCTTCGCTATTGTCAATGTGTCAAGCAGCAGCCCCTCTGCTCCGCTGAAATCATCGTTGCCGTCCATATCAACCGTTACTCCGTATTTACCTGCATTTACAGGCGCGTTCGTATCGCCGTTATAACGGACCGTAACAGTATTCATACCTGTATGTTTCGGCGTTACTGCGGCACGTTTTACCGTACCGTCATACGTCTCAGTGCGCGGCAGGTCGTAATTAAACATGTCCGATGTTGTTTTTCTGTAAAGGTGCAAAACGTTAAGCGACTGTGCGCTGTTATCCAAGTTATTATCAAGCGGAGAATATATTTCAAGGGATGACCTGAGCATTTCGCCGCGGACGAGGTCCGCAATTTCTCTGTCAAACATTGCGCTGCGATAGAAAAAGAGTTCTTTATACGTTACAGTGTTCGGAGTTTCTGCCGTACCGCCGAAAGCGTAATGCGTAATAACACGCCGTTCATCCACCGTGCCTGCAAGCGTACTGTCAATAAACATCAGCGTTTTGCCTGCTGCGTAATAATGTGTAAGAGTTATACGGTGATAGTTGTTGTCGTTTATTGCCGCCGCACCTGTAATACTTCCGTAAACAGGTTTTCCATCTCCATTTATACTTATACCTTCCGCACCATTCATATAAACAAGCACGCCGGTACCCTCGCTCTTTACTGCGAATGAAAGTGTAAAGGAATGTGCGGTATCTTCAGGAGTTAATGTAATACTGCCGTTAATATTATTGCCGAGCGTGTAACCGTTGCCGGCTGTGCGTACAGGCACCGGCTTTGCCTCTTTGAGCGCGTCAAATAAAGATGGGACCATTGCATGATAAAACTCTTTATGACCTGCGTCATTCGGATGCCATCTGTCCACTAAAATATCGCCGCACCAGTAGCCGTCGGGCCATTTTCCCGTAAGGTCGTCCGCCGCACCAAGCAGGTTTACGCTCGGAACATCCCAACCTGAAATAATACGGTTTAATTCCTTTATGTATTCGTATTGCTGCGCGTTAAAATCGGCACGTACGTACGGTGTTCCGACAACAGGGATTTTGCCCGTTGCGCGAACGCTGTCAATCATCTTGAACAGATTCTTTCCGTAATTTTCAAATGCCGCACTGTCGGGGCTTACATTATCTCTCTCGTTACCGAAAGTGAGACCTATCATCACATAATCGGCACAGTTATTTATCAAATCTTCCTGCCAGCGCGTCCAAACAGAACCTGTATAATTGCCGTTAATACATACGTTCGACAATTTCCATTCATTGGCACTTTGTCCGCCCGTATAGCGGCTGCCAAGCAGGGAACCGTACATGCCGACATAGCCATAATCGTTTGTTGCGCCGGTACCGCGCGGAGTTGACGATCCGATAACAGTTATTTTATTCGGATATGTTTCCACGCAGGAAATGCTGTAAGTGTAATTTTGCAAATCAAGTGCGATATATAATTTTCCACCGTCAAGATTTGTATTAACATCTTCTACTTCTCTGCCTGTTATCGTATTTGTTGCACGAAAAACTACATTATTGCTGCCCCGCACTTTATCAAACACCCAGTCCCAACTGTTGTTGGCTATAAAATTGATTCTGGCGCGTCCGTTACCCGAAGTGGCGGGATTGGCAGCCAAAAACACCATCTCTTTTGCCCATACGCCATTGCCCTTATAATCTAATTCGGGATAACCCGACGATTGCCATCCCGATAACATTATTCCATTACCGGTAATGCCCCACTGAACAGGGGTAATCGTATATGTGAGTGTGGATAAATCGACACCTACACGCACAGTTGTATCGTAAACGGAAACGATGTCGCCGCCGTCCGCAACAATACTGTTCGCCGTACAGCCGTCACCGTAAACGTCTCCTGTACCATCCTTATTTGTATGGAATCTTAATGAACCGCTGTTTAAACGCATGTAAACTTCAAAATAATTTGTTACAGTACCGAGTGTATCGGTTACAGGGTGCATTTTAACAGCATTTTCAATACCATCGCCGTTTTCACATGCACTGCCGGCAATATAAAGTTCTTTTATCTGATTTATTATTACTATTTGCAGCGTATCGGA
>JAIRNR010000009.1 GCA_031257915.1 Bacteroidales bacterium | reverse complement strand
CGTATAAAATCATACACTCAACGCGAAAACCGACTTTTAATTCGTATATTTGCAAGTATAAAAGCATAAAAACAGTGAGAACAATAAATCAACAACAGCCGACTTTTGAGCAGGTAATGAGTATGATATACAATTTGCCGAAAGATGATGTAAAGCGGGTGAAATATAGTTTGGTAACATTTATGGATCAGTACGAACAACAGGAAAAACCGCTCACAGATTTACAAAAATTGTTATTATCTGCCCCGACTTGGACAGATGAAGACTACCAAGAGTATTTAGACAGGCACAGTAATTTTGTAAAATGGAAAAGCTAATATTGTTAGACACCTCTGTTCTTATAGAGCATTTTCGCAAAAAGGATAAATCTAAAACTACCCTATATAAATTGAGCGAAAAAGGTTGTAGGTTTTCTATCTCTGCGGTTACTTATTATGAAATTTTTATTGGTCAGAAAAAAGAGGATGCCTTATTTTGGAAAAATTTAATGAATGTTTTTATTGTTGAACCATTTGAATTAGAATCTTCCCGCAAGACAGTTGAAATTTTTCAATTGTTACGAAAAAACAATAAAGTTATAGAAACGCCCGATTTATTTATTGCTGCAACAGCCCTGTCAAAAGGTATCCCAATAGCAACACTTAATAAGAAACATTTTGAACAAATTGAAGGATTAGAGGTTATTTGATTTTACCATAGATGAGCCTTACGCCTCAGGGTCAACGCATTAAAATTTTAATTCCCTTATTTACAGATGTTTATAAATCTAATTTTTGCCAAATTATGAAATATTTCTATATGTAACTTACTGATTAACACTATTGTATAATTTTTAATGCGTTAACCCTGCTTACGCCTCGCGCTGCTACTCATAATTAACTGCGAAGCAATACTTTCAAGCGTCGTATCAAGCTCACTTGCCAATTAGACTTTTTTAAGCAGGATTTTTGTATCTTTATCAAAACTTAAATATTTGATGTTATGACGTCTTATATTGTTATACCCCAAGACACGCTAATATCTGTGCTTGTTCCGAGTGAATACATTGGAAAGCAGATACTTATTTCCATGTCGTTAGACGTTAAACCTGCCATTAAAAAAAAGAGCAAACAAAAATTATCAGAAATTATTTATGGCAGTTTATCGGAAGAAAGAGTAAGTGATTTACAGAAAGAATTAAAACAAATGCGTAACGAATGGACAGAGATATTTATTAGATACGAATGTAATTCTTGACTTTATTGGTGGAAGATTTCCTCAAAAGACACGAGTAATGATGTCTAATATTATTGATACCGATATAAATATTTCGGCTATAAATAAGATTGAATTATGGGGTTTTGCGAAAGTCGAAAAACCGGTAAAACTTGTCGTGTTCCGGTCAAATATATTTTGGAATCCTTTTGAATAAATATAAAAGAACACGCACCGGGAGGAAAGAGCAATATATTTGACGATAACTGCCTTGAAATGTTTTTGCAAAGGTTTGATGAATTTTTCGGTTTGTAAAATATCACGATGAAAAATCTGAGTACCACCACAAGTGCTTCGCCCGGTTATCTTACAGGAAACAACGGTTTATGTCGATTACGGGCAAGAATTTAAGCGACGGAAAACCGATGCTCGTATTAGGGATGAACATGGCGAAGTTATTGCCTTACATATATCATTGGCTATTAAGAAAAAGAATTGATTTGTTGTCACCATAAATCCTAATTTATCTCCTCTTCAAACGTTTGTCCCGTGAAAGTGTGGTTGGATTGCTGCCCGAAACTCCTTCGGGAATCTCCATATCCAAATCCTTATACAGACTAATCCAGTACGGCAGAAATTCACCGCCTGATTTAAACGTCATCGGCTGCAATTGAAAAAAATCATCACCATTATTGGCAAACTTAAACGCCTCGGTGATAAGTTCGGAGCAGTAAAATTTACCGTTATCAGGTAAAAAGGCGGAATCGTAATGCTTTCCTGTCTGCATAATGCAATATTTTAATACCTGTGGTATAAAATGATGATATTCGGAATCTAAACGAAATATATGAGTCTGTACATTACGATTAAAAAACGTATCAGGCGGCGTAAGCACAACACCCTGACCTGTGGCTTCCGCAACAGCAAACTTTTCACCATTCATTACAACTATCCCGACATGAGCATAACTTTGCAGAGTATCTATACGCGTGGCATCTTCAACTGCATTTCCGAAATCGCTGCCGGAAGAAGTCTGAAAGAGCAAATCCCCCTGCTGCAATGTTTGCTGCACATTTGCGCCTGTACTGCAGCAAAAGCAAAAATAAAGGCAAATGCAGATACATACGGAAAACGTAATATTTACTCGTGAAAACATTATTTCTTTATTATTTTCGCAGCATTTGTTTTATCTCTTATTATATATTGTCCCGGCGACAATGTACTTATATTAAGAGTTTTAACAGCGTGTCCACTATTTGTACTTATAACTGCCTTTCCGCTTATATCATAAACTTTTATCTGCCCTGTTGCATTACCGACGGTAATTTTATCAAATGCCGGATTAGGGAAAACCGTCAAACTTTTGTTTTGTATTTCGGTGCGTTCAACGGCTACATCATCACACTCCCATAATAAGGACGGTGTGCCGCTGCCGCTGCAATTCGCCTGCCATACGGAAGGATAATCATCTCCATTGTTATTCAATGTATCGACAAACGGTCCCGAAATCATAAACGCTTCATCTACAACATTTCCCCTTAACGAAAAAAGCCCCGATTCGGCATCGTCGGTTACTTTCCATCTGTCCGAAATATAACAATTTATAATTGCAGTGTCGTTCGTACTGTATCCGCAAAATCCACCGTAGTAAGACGACTTTGACCGCGTTTCAACTTCCGCTGTGGAATAGCAGTTTTTTATTATCGATACACCGCTGAACGGATTATTTAAACCGCAAAATCCACCGACAAAACCATTACCGCTGACAAAGGAGTTATCAATATAGCAATTTTGTATCTCGGACATACTTGCATTTGCAGCGCATATCCCGCCGACATACATATCGTTTCCGCTTATATTGCAATTACGTACAAAACATTCACTTATCTTGCTGCCGCTCTGCGCCTGCCCGCAAAGTGCGCTGACACAGCCATTGCCCAAAAACTCGCCGTCCTCTATACCGGCATTTTTAATTGTCCCGCCCCATATTACACCGAAAAGTCCTGTATAATTTACTGTGCTGTTGCCGTAAAGTATGCGAAGTCCGCTGATAACATGACCATCACCGTCAAAAATTCCTTGAAAAAGGCGGTAATCGCTTGAAAGATTCTCTGCCTGCCGTCCGCCAATGGGAATAAAATTACTTTCTTTTGTGCCGTCTCCGTCAAAATCGTAAAGCATGCTGTCGGCAGCGGTGGCAAAAGCAATATCATTTGTCATTTTGAAATACTTGCCCGCTGTGGCGGTAGAGTAATTTACATCGTTCATAATAAATGTTGAAAGCAGCCGTAAATCGTCTGCCGAACCGATAAGTACAGGGTCTGTCTGCTCTCCGCTGCCTTGCAGTCCGTCTATGAGTGGTGAGGCAAATATCGCTGTTGTAGCGAGTGTTGCGAATAAAGTTGTTAGTAATTTGTGCATTTTATTTTACTGTTATAATGTTATTATAAATACTGTTTCGCCTGCAATAACGGCTACTCTGCGTATGTTTTTAATATTTTTTCAAGTATGCCGATATAATAAAACGGCATATTTATCAAATTAAATTCCTTACCTGCCTGCGTTTTGACTTTATCAACCGAAAACGGCTGCGACCAAACTCTTACTGCAATATTGTGCGGACATTCGTCCATAAACAAATGCAGTGACTTCAAATGTGCATTATGTCCCGATTTTACTTCAATGGGAATAACTTTGTTGTCGTACTGCAACACAAAATCCACTTCAGCATTGGAGTCTGTTCTATTTCGCACCCAAAAATCCCGCTGATTTAAAACCCTGCTGTCTAAGGCAAGCAATTCCTGTGCTACAACCTGTTCTGCAATTTTTCCCCGCCATGCGTCTAAAATATCTTTCGCACCGAATATATTTTTTTGCATATTTGCCGCATAATTTACCAAACCGCAATCAAGCCAAAGCAATTTCGGAGAACGTTTCAGGTCTTTATTTATCGGTACAACAGTATTAGTAGTCGGATAGCAAAGTTCCAAAATAAATGTTTTCTCCAATGTATGCAATGCTTCGCCTATTTCCCGTGCCTTATATGCCGAATCTGCAAAACCGCCCAAAGTAATCCGTTCCGCCGCAAATTTCCAACCTGCCTGTAAAATATGACGAATGGTTTGATTCATCGTGTCGTTATGGGCATATTTTTCTACATCATCGCGGTAACTTATAAGCAGACTTTCGTAAATCCTGTTTAATTTGACGAAATCTCTGTTTTCAGCATAATCGGCAACTACTTCCGGCATTCCGCCTATAAGCGTGAAAGTGTTGAACAGGTTCATTGTTTTGTCGTGCAACGCTTCCGATATTCGCTTGTCAAGCAATGCTTTTTCAAGAATTTTTTCGCCGATTGCACGTAAAAATTCATTAAATGTACAGGGACGGATAGCCAAATATTCCACTCGACCGACAGGGAACGATATTTTTTTGTTTAACATCGTTTCTAACATTGAGCCAGCCACAATCACGTACAAATCAGACAGTTTTTCCTCGTAGAAATAACGCAGTTTTATAATTGCCGTTTTTGAATTTTGAATTTCGTCAATAAACAAAATTGTTTTTCCTGTCTGTTTTTCTTTGTTGCAAAACAGAAAAATTTCAGCCAGAAGTTCAGGAATTTCCTGCTCTTTTTCAAAAAGTGCCATTGCTTTCGGCATTTTTTCAAAATTCAAATAGAGATAATTCTCAAAATTTTGTGCAAAACTGTTTACGAGGGTTGTTTTGCCGACTTGCCGAGAACCCCGCAATATCAATGGTTTACGTTTGCTATTCGCTGCCCATTGTTTCAATTTTGTAATGGCGTTTCTTTCAAACATAACCTTGATTTTTTTTTGCAAAGATAATACTTTTGTATCAAATCGGGGGTATATTTCTGATAAATTTGTATCAAATCGGGGGTATATTTCAGATAAACTTGTATCAAATCGGGGGTATATTTCTGATAATTTTGTATCAAATCGGGGGTATATTATCAGAGTACCAAAGCCCAAAGCGAAGACGTAACAAATCCTGCAATTATGCCCACCCCTACTATCAACGAACATAAACGCGGATTTAAACCGTACTGCGAGGCAAGCAGTGATACGGTTATATGCGAAGACATACTCGCTTCAAAAATGCTTACCTGTGTACCGCTGCCTTTTGCACCGATAAGCAGTGCAACCGTAAATATCAACAGTGGTGCAAGCAGCAGTTTATAAAGCAGTCCCGCTGTTACAAGTCCTTTGTTTTCTTTAAGTGCGCCGAGTTTCAGTTGTAAGCCGATAGAAAATACTGCCATTGGCGACATTGTCGCCATCAGTTTGTCCAATACCGGATTTGCAAGTGAAATATCTGCAAAATGAGGGATAATTAACGCTGTTACGAATGCTATAAATGGAGGAAACGTCAGGACTTTTTTGAAAACTGCCTTTGGTGATATTTTGCCTGCGGTATCAATGGTGCCTGTCCCTGTTTTAGCTGCCGTCCGCATAACAGTTACTAATCCGACAGTGGAAAAAAGTAAAAATGTAATTTGGTCATTCAGTACTGCGTAATGCACGTTGCTTTCGCCGAAAAACGCCGCTGTCATCGGAATACCGATAAAGCCCGTATTTGAAAGGGCTATTGTAACAAACAGCGCGGTGCGTGTGCCAATATCCAAATGTCCGCCCTTGAAATGTAGCCGCAATATATCTAACAGTCGTACAAATAACCACGCTCCCGCAAGCATAACTATTGGCGACAATGCAGGAAAAAGCATTTCGGGCGACCATTCCATTTCGGGTACATACCGTAATGATAAAGCAGGGAGTGCTACGTAAAACACCCATGCATTTACACCTTTTATCCCCTGCTCACCCACTACTTTGAAGCGTGCAAGCAACACACCAACCACAAGACAGATTATTATTACTACGAAGTTTGACATATAACGAAGGTACGAGTAATTTTGCAGATTTTCCGTATCTCTACAGTTCCGAAACGGTCGTTTCGGAACTCGCTGTTTCTGTAAGTTTGTAATAATGTATTTTTTTGTATCTTTGCAGTTCCGAAACGGTCGTTTCGGAACTCGCTGTTTCTGTAAAATTATAAATATATGAAATTCTATAACCGTAAAAGCGAAATCAAACGCATAAAAGAGATACAAAAGTTATCTCTTAAAAACGCACAGTTTACCGTTGTGACAGGAAGACGGCGTATAGGAAAGACACAACTTCTCCTGTATGCGACGCAAGAACAACCCACACTTTATCTATTTGTTTCTCGTAAAGCAGAACCTCTTTTGTGTGAAGATTTTAAACAGGAAATAATTGATAAATTGCAAATTCCGATAGCCGGCAATGTGCAAAATTTCAATCAAATATTTAAGTTTTTAATGCAATTATCAGCACAGCGAAATTTTAATCTTATTATTGATGAATTTCAGGAATTCCTGAATATAAATCCCTCTGTTTACAGCGATATTCAAAGAGATTGGGATATACTTAAATCCAAAAGCAAACTGAATCTTATTGTTTGCGGATCTATTTACTCGCTAATGCATAAAATTTTTGAAGACTACAATGCTCCTCTTTACGGCAGAGCTACAAATTTTATAAAAGTAAAGCCGTTTAAAGTATCTGTTCTGAAAAAAATACTGGCAGAAAATAATTCCGGATATACAAATGAGGATTTGCTTGCTCTGTACGCTTTTAGTGGCGGCGTGGCAAAATACGTACAACTTTTTGTTGACAATAAAGCACTAACGTTGAAAAAAATGCTGGCACTGATTCTTAAAGAAGATTCTGCATTTATTACGGACGGAAAGACAATGCTTACAGAGGAATTCGGCAAAGATTACGCTATCTATTTTTCAATATTGTCATCTATTGCGTCGGGCGAAAATACCCGCTCAAAAATAGAAGCAGCGGTAGGGAAGGAAGTTGGCGGCTATCTTACAAGAATGGAAAATGATTATGGTTTACTATCAAAAGCAATACCACTGTTCGCAAAATCGGAAATCAAAAATGTGCGATATGTTATTGATGATAATTTTTTGATATTTTGGTTTAGATTTATTTATAAATACAGTCACATCATAGAGATAAATCAGTTTGCCGAATTAAGAAAAATTGTAGAACGTGATTACGCAACATTCAGTGGAAAGATATTGGAAAAATATTTTAGAGAAAAATTTATAGAGCAGGGTAAAATAACGCAAATAGGTGGTTATTGGGACAGGAAAGGGGAAAACGAAATAGATCTGATAACGTTGAATCATACAAACAAGACCATGCAGATAATGGAGATAAAACGAAACGAAAAACATATCCGCTATAATATATTAAAAGAAAAAGCTGCAAATATGCTTACTAATTCAGGGCAGTTAAGCGGTTACAATATTCAATACAAAGGGCTGTCAATGGCTAATATGTAATTTTTTCCGCTAATTCTTTTTCATCTATACCATCAAAATTGCCCGATGTCATCCATAAAAGATTACTGCCGCTGCTGCCTTTCCACTCACGCGCTAATAAATCTTGCCGCAATAAAGCACTGTCGTTATAGACCTTTAGATCCTTGCGTGCAAAGCCGTCGTAAATCATTTCGCATGTAATGGGCGGCAGTTTTTTATGCTCAACAGCGTGAGGATTAAAATAGACAATCGCTACATCTGCCCTGTCCATACATCCTTTGTAATGCGATAGAAATTCTTTACTCAAACTGCTGAACGTATGAAGTTCCATACATGCAACGAGCGTACGCTGCGGATACTGTTCCTTAACGGCAGCAATGGTTGCCTGAAGTTTGGAGGGTGAATGTGCGAAGTCTTTGTAAACGGCAGTACTGTTGTTTGAAGCAATAAGTTCCAAACGGCGGGACGCGCCTTTAAAAGTAGATATTTGTTTTAGAAACTCGTTGTCCGGTACGCCGAGCAGACGACATACATTCCACGCCACACTGAGGTTTTGCAGATTATGTTTGCCGAAAATTTTAAGCGGTGTACCATTGTCCAAAACGGTAATACCGTTTTTAATGCCGTACGGCGGAACACCTGCTGCATAAGTTGCCACATCTGCCCTTTCATTCAATAAAGCCGCAGCAATTTTTACTGCCTCAGGGTCATTATC
This sequence comes from Bacteroidales bacterium, assembly GCA_031257915.1. Lineage (GTDB taxonomy): Bacteria > Bacteroidota > Bacteroidia > Bacteroidales > P3 > JAIRNR01. The sequence continues at coordinate 34,900 of JAIRNR010000009.1, read as the reverse complement.
AACATAAACGAGCGCCCCGCCGCGTTCAATGCTGCGGGCAAAAATCAGAAATTGTTCAACGTAATTTTCAAACGTTGGAAATACGTTTATATGATCCCAGGCAATGCCGTTAATTACTGCAATATCAGGGTGATAAAGGTGGAATTTCGGACGGCGGTCAATGGGTGAAGTCAGGTATTCGTCGCCTTCTATAATCATAATACCGGCACCTCTGCTACTATCGCCACTGTGGTTTTCTCTGCTTTCACAGTTGTTTTCGGTATTCCCACCGTTTTCGGTATTCCCATCGTTTTCGGTATTCCCATCGTTTTCGGTATTCCCACCGTTTTCGGTATTCCCACCGTTTTCGGTATTCCCATCGTTTTCGCTCAACCGTACCATTACTTCAAATCCTTCCAACTGTGCACCGACCATATAGTCGCAATTTATACCTGCACCCTGCAATACGTGCAGAATCATTGCGGTAACTGTTGTTTTGCCGTGACTGCCGCCGATAACAACGCGTTTTTTACCGCGCGACTGCTCGTAAAGATATTCGGGATAGGAATAAACTTTTACGCCAAGTTCCAAAGCTCTTAATAATTCGGGATTGTCAGCACGTGCGTGCATACCGAGAACGACTGCTTCCAAATCGGGAGTAATTCGGGATACATCCCATCCGACAGTAGCCGGCAAAAGTCCGTATTTCGCAAGCCGTCCGCGTGCAGGCTCAAAAATTTCATCGTCAGACCCGCTGATATTATACCCTTTCAAATGAAGTGCTATCGCAAGATTGTGCATTGCACTTCCGCCTATCGCTATAAAATGTATTTGTCTATACATAATTTTTTCAAATCGGTTATATATACACACGTGGTCATCATTACTCCGTCCTTATTACAAACTTGACCTGCAATTTTCTTTTATATGCCCACTGCAAATTAAAAAAGCCTGTTCAACGGAAGAACAGGCTGTCGTAATATTCTGTAGCGGGAACGAGAGTTGAACTCGTGACCTCCGGGTTATGAATCCGACGCTCTAACCAACTGAGCTACCCCGCCTTTTGGGGCTGCAAAGGTACGATTAAATTGAGAGAAAAGCAAATTGAATTTTCAGAAAAACAAATAAATTTTTTAGAAAAAAAACAAAAAAGTTCAAAGATTTTACATACATTTGCAAAGTATTATTTATCAAACAGGTGATGAAGTCTTCTCTATTCTTTTTCGGTAATGTAATTTTGGTATTTGTGCGTTTTGCGTATGCGAACGTATATACACATACCATATCCAATTCGCTGAATATAAGGCATCTTACCCCCCCCCCCCCTATCCGCTGATAATCAATCATTTATACGCTTTGAAACATTTGGTTCTGCAATATCTGTTTGCAGGTCGTTATCGTTTTGCCATAATCTCCGTAAAGGATAGCCAATATAAATTCAGGTTTAAAAAACATTTATTTACAAACTAAATTATTCTTGTATGAAAAATTTGATTATTATCTTAATTTGTGCAGGTAGCGGAATATTGTACGCGCAACAAAACAACACTGAGGAAATGCGCAGACATATTCGTTATGCGCAGACTGCTTACAGTGCAGGCGAATTTAACGATGCGCTTAAAGAGTATAAAACGGCACAGACTTTTGCGCCGAATTATCCCGAACTACACAAAGCCATTGCCGAAGTATATGAAAAACTCGGCGGAAGTATAAATTTAACGGAAGCAATTAACAGTTATCGGAATTATTTAAAGCTCGCACCTAATGCAAAGGACAGTCGTGAGATTTTAGATAAAATTTACACACTTGAATATTTGCATAAAAAAGCGGAGGAACAGGATAAAATTTTATCCGATATAACGGGGAGATGGGTAGCTATAAATAATATACAAATAATCAATGTAGATGATGTTACAGGGAACATATTATGGAGTACGGACTATGTTTTTGATATTGCAGAAGTTATCCAGTCGGGAAAGCATACCGGAGTATATAGAATTACCATACAGTCTGCAGGATGCAGACTGTACAGTGAAAGCATTATTGAAAAGACAGTAACTGTTACGGTGACAAAAGATAATTTCCTTAATTTCACTTTTGCAGACGCACAGGTATATACCCCCAATCCTGCAAAATATGACAGTTACAGAATATTTGGTAATATATTATCTGCTGCAACGAACAAATCGTGGATAGGAGACTTAACTAACTCTGCCGTAAATGCTTATCAGGCAGTTGATTTGCCAAGCAATACACAGACAGCATATAATTTTACGCTTAATTATGACGAAGGAAGATTAGTGGGAATGGTTAATATCTTGCAGAAATTCGCCGACCCAAATACGCAAAAAACAACACAAAATAAACTGGAAGAAATAACTTTTGTAAAACGGGATGAAAATTTTTATGATAAATTGAAAAATGTGTCTGATAATAAGCCTGATATTTTGACAGAACGAGCAGGAGTAGTTATGAATAACTATTATCTTGATAGACATGGAAAGAAAGTTTCAAATAAAGACGTTTATACAAAAATGCAGGCGGTGGATATTGATTTGGCGGAACAATATAAAAAAGTAGTCAAGAAAGAATCTACCTGTTTTGTCGTATCAATGATCGGGTCATGCACTTTAGGTGGAGGTATCGGACTTTTAATTCCAGCGGTAATGGATACTGAGACGGACAATACAAACCTATTGGGCATAGGAGTACTCGCTTCGCTTAGCGGAGGTCTGATATTAGGCGTAGCAATGCCGATTTGCATAAGAGCCACAAAGAAACGACAAATGCTTGTAAGCCAATATAATAATCAGCTTATTCAAAATAGAAATAAACCCACAGCCGAATTAAGATTCGGGTTTACTCCGTCCGGCAATATGGGTCTAACACTTAACTTTTAACGGCATGAGGAAGTTTTTTATTCTCAGTTTTTGTTGCTTATGGGCGACCGAATTAAGATTCGGGTTTACTCCATCCGGCAATATGGGTCTAACACTAAACTTTTAACAACATGAGGAAGTTTTTTATTTTGATCGCTATAATCGTGGTCGGGAATAATGTTTACCCCCAATCTTTTGATTATAATAAATACCTCAATCAAGCAAAACAAAAAGGCCGAAATTTAATAAATGAAATACAAAAAGAATTGGATAGAACAGACCAATTTACCAAAAGCCAAAATAAAAAGGATTTTTACGTTTTATATAACACGGACGGAAAAAAAATGGCATGTTTTCCGGACGAATTTGCTTGCAGGGCAAAAATTCGCAATATTGAACTCCGAATACATAATTATATAGATAATTTTATTAACGGAGTTCCGTCAAGCGTGTCTTCGCGGGAGAAAAAAGAAATAAGTAAACAGGCAAAAGCACAAATAGTAATGACTTGTTATTGTCGCAAAGAAAGTAATCCGAATTACCGCGAACAATATACGTCAAATAATTTTAACAGTGACAGGGCGTATAACTTCAATCAAAATCATAATCCCGATAACATGTCTGCGCCCGCGCCTGCTTATCCCTCATCTCAAAACGTCAATATTCCGACACAATATGATAATGTGTTGGATGCACTCGCTGCCGCCGCCGAAACAGACGTTGCCGCAACTGCCGTTACGAACACTCCGCCCACTACAAGCATTGATTTCAGCGAAATGGAAAAACATGTATCAAAAAGCAGTAACGAAATTTATGTGGACAATACTAACTGGAAAGGTCCGATTTCCCAGCCGCCGATATACTTGGGTGATAGAAATAATTACCGTACTGCTAATCTACCTCCGAAACAAGACCCGAATACGACATATTTTGTTTTGCCTCAGGAAAAAGAAAAAGGCATACAACTTGCAAAAGATTTATTACCGAAAGCAGAGGAAAAGTTAGCAAACTTTGACCAGGATATGGGAAATTTAAATAAACAATACGACGAAACCGGTCAAAACTACAGTCGGCTTATAAACGACAAAGAAAAGCAGTTAGCCATTGATGAATATAAACTGGGAATTGCAGAATATGGAGACGATGAAACAAAACATTCTGTTACGAAAAATGATTTAAAATATAAATTCGGATTGACAGAAGAAGAAATATTAATAGCCAGAGAAGATGTTATTAAAAAAGTAGAAGAGGCAGACTGGAGAAAAATAGGCAGTTTTAAATCGGATAACGAAGTCTTCAACGGAGAAACATTAGATGGAGCCGTAACAAGAGACGTTGTTATACCAATGAGCAGATTTTTAGATATTCTGAATGGCAGTGAAGTTAAACATGCTGATATAAGGAATGAAATGCGATTATCAGATCTAAAGGATGAATATAAAAAAACAAAAGAAAAAACACAGCAAGAGTTAAATAATCTGGTGCAGACAAAAGAAAATTCGCTTAATGAAATTTCAATATTACAACAAAAACTGATTACCGAAAAGGAAGATATATCTAAAGTTAAAAATTATTACGACAATGTTATACAAAATGGAAAAGTAGTATTCAATTCCAACAACAGTATTGACGCAATGAATTTGGGTAATATTTTAAATGACATCTTAAATAAATAATATTCGTTATCCTCAGGCGGCAAACACTCCGTTATTGTTTCTCAACAGAAAAAAGATTTTCCGTACCTTTGCCGCAATGATTATTCCAATGATTGACCTGCGGGCGCAATATTCTACGCTTAAAGATGAAATTGACAGTGCGATTGCGGAAGTGTTGCACAATACCGACTTTATTGATGGAAAAGCAGTCGGTAAATTTGCAGGCGAACTGCAAAAATATCTCGGTGTAAAGCATGTTATTCCATGTGCCAACGGTACGGACGCACTTATGCTTGCGTTAATGGCACTTGATTTAAAACCAAAAGACGAAGTTATCGTATCCGATTTTACGTTTGCCGCCCCTGCCGAAGCGGTTTTATTTCTCGGTTTAACACCTGTTTTTGCAGATATAAATCCTGATACTTTTTGTATAGACCCTGCGTCGGTAGAGCAAAATATCACCTCGCGCACAAAAGCAATAATACCTGTTCATTTATTCGGACAATATGCCGATATGACGGCGATTACGGATATTGCCCGCAAACATAATCTGTATGTTATTGAGGATACCGCGCAGGCACTCGGTGCAAAGACAGCAGGAACAACAGGCGCAGCAGTAAGCGGAAATATCGCCTGCACTTCGTTCTTTCCGTCAAAAAATCTCTCCTGTTACGGCGACGGCGGCGCATGTTTCACCGATGACGATATATTTGCCGAACGTATCCGCATATTCGCACATCACGGCTCGCGAATAAAATACAGGCATGAAACTACAGGTATAAACTCCCGCCTTGACACTTTGCAGGCAGCAATATTAAGCGTAAAATTGCCATATTTGGATAAGTGGAATACAAAGCGGGCAGAGATTGCGGAAAAATACACAAAGGCACTGTCGGATACTGTGAAATGCCCTGCCATTGCAGGCATACATATTTTCCATCAGTACACCATACTTCTAAAAGATGAAGAAACGCGGGACGGCTTGCAAAAACATTTACAAAAAAACGGTATCGCATCTGCCGTTTATTATCCTTATCCGCTACATACCCAAAAAGCGTACACTACCGCCGCCGACTGCCCTGTAACATCAAATATCTGCCCCCGCGTACTGTCTTTGCCCATCTACCCCGAACTGACGGACGAACAGATAAACTGCATTACAGACACCTTAAAAAATTACCTGTCTTAAAACGTAACTTGCCGCAAAACAGTTTTTCCAACAGGGAGTAATTCTTTCTGCTCTTTTTTCTGCCAGACGGAATTGTAAAGATTTACAAAAAATCTGCCGTCTTTTACAACAGGCATTTCATCTGCATATTCAAAGATTGTGAAGTTTTCAGGTATATATTCATAATCAGCAAAGCCATCCGCGTAAATCTTTGCAGGTTTCTCAACCGCTTTTACAGGCAATGCCAGCACGAGCGCACCGTAAGTAAAATATACCTCGCCGCCGAATATGTGTTTCTCTACTTCGGCTTTCCACTCAACAGTAAGCGTCTGTGTTCCCGCACCGCACTTTACGGTAATATAGCCGCCCTCGTCCGTATAATCAAAATTTGCAGTAAAACCCTTGCTCCAGACCGGTTTGCGGATTTTAAAAGAAAATTGCGCCTGCCTATCGGCAGTAATTTCAAAAGTTACGGTCGGTTCAAACGGATAATTTGTAATTTCCTTTACAGATACCGCGCTTTTGCCGACAACCGTGTGAAAATCACATCCGCCGAAAAGCACCGCAACAATTCCGTCTTTATCTTTCATAAACATATTCTGCACGTAATACGGAGTAATGCGCCCCGCATTAGGCACACAGCATACGGCAATATCCTGATGTGCGGGCGAATATTTAAAGCGTGTTTGTTTATGCGCAGAGGTTGAGGAAAAATTATTGCCGCCCGTCATCCGGTACGAATTATCTGTTTTGCAATATGCAATGGCACTTTTTTCGGGATGACGTGCGCCGCTTGCGGCATTGAAAAAAATATTTTCTACTTTGTCGGCATAGCGCAAATTGCCCGTTTTTTGCATGAGAGAACAGTATGCATCAAGCAATTCATGTAATGAGCAATATTCGTAGCCCGTAAATGTTGCGTTTGCTTTGCGTCCGAAAATCCACTCATCCCCTATCGCGCCGCCTGTCGGCGTTGTTACGCTGTCTATACGCTGCAAGTAAATATCCAATGCCTGCTCTAATTGCGGATTGCTTGAAGCGTAGCAGGCGAGCAGCAGCGGACGTATATGTTCGTAAGTGTGAACTCCGTGTCCCTTTAATTTGTAATCAGGGTTGATAATATTTGAATACTGAATATCGGGTTCGCTTAATTCGCCGAAAGGACCAAAAGCGTAAGAAGAATAATCTTTATATAAAAACAATCCGTAGTCAAGATATTTTTCATCTTTTGTCTGCTTATACATATAATCAAGGACATCGGTGAATACAAGTCCGTGGCAAAGCCCCGCAGAGGATTTTTTTACACCGAAAGGACTGCTCTCATTTATTCGCCAGTTACTCAAAACATTGTCCACACCGCGCTTTACAGCATTAAAAACTTTTTTATCGCCTGTAAATTCATAGTATGCAATAAGTCCGCGGTAAAGCGATGCCTTTGACCAAAGTTCGCCATTTTCGCCGTTTGCAGTATCAAAGTTATAACGTAAATCGCTGTCATAAATTCCGAGATAGCCGTCTTTGTCCTGCGTGGACAGGATATGCGCAACGTAATTTTTTACTCTGCCGATATGTTCGGGCGAATCAGCCAAAAACGCATTGCGGATATAGCCGTCCCACCAGTTTGACTGCGTTTCGCTGTTCCACCATAAATACTGAACTTCCCACTCCGCACCTTCGGAATTATTGCCAAGGTTTTTTGATTTGTGTTTTTTTGTAAGACGATCTTTGCCGTAAATATCGTCATTTATAATTAAGTCAGGCACAAGCGAATCAAGATGTCCGACAAATCCGCCCAAATCAAATCTTATCCTGTCGGCAATCCATCCGTTCGGAGTAATTTCATTCAACGTCATATTTTCAAAAGCACTCTGCTTCACTTTTATTTTATCAAATGGTGTAACAACTTGCTGTGCCGATAACCGCGCTGTCTGTATCACTGCCGCCTGCACTCCGGCAACCGTAACAAAAGCGATAAAAACTATTCGTTTAATCATAATGTTATAATAATGTAAATTTCACCTTTTGCAAATCCGCACTGTTACGCCCGACCATCGCTTCAAACGCTCCTTTTTCGCAAACGCAGTTTAAATCGTAATCGTAGAATTTCAGCAGTGATGATGTGATTTTAAACTGCACTTCTTTTATCTCGCCTGCTTTCAAAAATATCTTATAAAATCCTTTCAGCTCTTTATTCGGGCGCACAGTGCTTGCAACTATATCGCGAATATAGAACTGTACTGTTTCCGCACCATCTCTCTGTCCGCTGTTGGTAATACTGACGGTAACCGTCAGCGTGTCGCTTTCCCTCATCACCGTATCGTTAATTACAGGCGTTCCATATAAAAACTTTGTGTAACTAAGTCCGTAACCAAACGGATATAGCGGCTCATTTGACACGTCCAAATAACCGCTGCGGAATTTATATGGCCATTTTTCCAATGGCTTGCTTACATTTTTTATATTGTAATAAATTGGGATTTGCCCCACGTTTTGCGCCCATGTGGAAGTAAGTTTTCCGCTTGGATTAACATCGCCGAAAAGTACATCAGGTATCGCACAGGCGGCTTCCGTTCCGGGAAACCAGACGTTCAGAATTGCGGAAACATGCTTATTTTCCCAAGTGATTGTCAGAGGACGACCTGTAAAAAGCACAAGTATCACAGGCTTTCCGGTTGCAACTAATGCTTTCAGTAACCGTTGCTGCGGGATCGGGATGTTAATATCGCTGCGGCTGCTTGATTCGCCGCTCATTTCCGAAGATTCGCCAAGTGTTGCAACAATTACATCTGCTTGCCGGGCTATCTGCAACGCTTCTTTAAGCATTGCATCTTCACTGCGGTTATCTTTTTCAAAGTCTTTTGTCAGCGATAAAATATCCTCATGCGTCATATCTTCATACGGACGGCATCCTTTTGCGTAAAGCACCTTTGCCTTACCGTCCAAATATAAAGTCATTCCTTCAAGCAATGTTGCTGCTTTGTTAATATCGGATGGCCAGCCCCAGGAGCCGAGCATATTAGGACGATTATTGCCGTGTGGTCCGATTAGCGCAACAGTTCCCTGTTTTTTTAGCGGTAAAATATCGCCGTCATTTTTAAGAAGTACAAATGTTTCGGTCGCAATTTTTCGCGCTTCTGCGCGGTGCTGCCTGTTGTAAATATCTCTTGCGGGACGGGAAGTATCGCAATATTTATAAGGGTCGGCAAAAAGTCCGAGTTTATATTTTGCTTCTAAAATTCTGCGGCATGCGTTATCAATATCTGCCATTGTAACATTACCGTTTTCAAGTGCCTTTTGCAGATGATGATAATACGCATAACTTTCCATATCCATATCCGTACCTGCTTTAAGGGAAAGCACCGCAGCGTTATCGGCTCCACCCATACCAAAGCGCGTAATATCGTTTATTGAAGCGTAATCGGTTACAACAAAACCGTTAAAACCCCATTCTTCACGCAACACTTTATTAAGAAGCCATTTGTTGGCGGTTGCAGGCATGCCGTTAATTTCGTTAAAAGACGACATCACGCTGCCGACACCCGCTTCTACTGCTGCCTTATAAGGGTATAAGTAATCGTTACGCGCACGCTGTTCGCTCATATCAACTACGCTGTAATCACGCCCTGCCTCGCTTGCACCGTACAAGCCGAAATGCTTTACACATGCCATAATATCAGTGTTGCCGGCATAAGCGGGATTGCCCTGATAACCTTTAACCTGAGCGCGTGCAATTTCCCCGCCGAGAAACGGGTCCTCGCCCGCACCTTCGGACACACGCCCCCAGCGCGGGTCGCGGGCAATATCAACCATTGGTGAATAAACCCAGTTCAGTCCGTCTGCACTTGCTTCTACTGCTGCAATACGGGTTGCCTTTTCTATATTGTCCATATTCCATGAGGCTGCCATACCAAGCGGAACCGGAAAGATTGTTTCATAGCCGTGCAAAAAATCCATACCGAACATAAGCGGTATTTTCATTCTGCTTTCCTCTACTGCTATGCGTTGCAGTTCGCGGATTTTGCTTACACCTTTAGCATTGATAAATGCGCCGACTTTACCTTTTCTTACTTCCCTCACTGTGCGGTTGCTGTCGGTATTTACGTTTTCACCCGATATAAAATCATTGCCCGAAATAAGGTGCAACTGCCCTGTCTTTTCCTCTACTGTCATTTGCTTCATCAGTTCGGAAACAAACCTGTTCATTTCTTTTTGCTCAGGGGTGAGGGTATCCGATGTATTGCAACATGTCGTAAGAAACAGTGCGCAAAGCAGTATGAATAATGTTTTTTTCATACTATATTTTTTCGTAAAGTGCTTCGGCAAAAGCGAGCAGATTTTCGTGCGGAGTAAATTTCGGGATTTCGCAGCCCGCACTTATACAGGCTCTGCCGCCCGATTCGCGCCGCGTTTTAATAACTGCTTCACGTATAATGTCCGGATTGCCGTTTAAAACAATTGCAACAGGATCAATATTTCCATTTATAATCGCGCCCGTACCTTCCATAATTGAAACTGCTTTTTTCATATCAACCATCCAGTCAATATCAACAATATCAAAACCTGCGGTTGCAATATCTTCCAAAATATGGTTTATATTGCCGCAGATATGTAAACGCGCAATACCACCCGCACCTTTAATTGCTTCTACAATACGTTTTTCATATTGAACTATTTTATCACGGTAAAGATTTCTGTTTATAAGTGAACATGCTGCGTCGCCGACACCTATAATATGCGCCCCTGCCTCTACCTGTGCCACAGAACACAGTATTGCTTCCTGAGTGCATTTCTCAAGCAGCCTGTCAAAAAGTTCCTCGTTATCTTCGTCTATAATATCAATAAGTGCGTCGTTAATACCGCGCAAATCGCTTGCTTCTGCCAATGGTCCCTCTACCCAGCCGAGTATGGGATATTCATCTCCCCGCTCCTTTTTAAAACGTTCTATTGCCTTAATACGGTCCAGTATGCGCACTGATTTTAAAGGATCAAAAAGTTGTAGATTTTCTATATCTTCAATATTCGGCAACAGTACTTTTTTGGGGTGCGGCAACTCGTCTTCCGGTATTTCAAGTTCAGTGCCGAAGTCGGCTGTTTCACGCACGGGGTCGGACATTGTGCTTAATACATCAATATCAAATTTTTCAACGCAACGGTAATTTGCATCAACAAGCGTGTTATAGTCCGTACAGAATTTTCCAAACGGTGCGTTGATATAATACGCAGCAAAGAACATAAGGATATTCATATTTGTTGCTCTGTCCAAATTGCCGGCATTCTCGCCGTCGAGCATTGCACGCAGTCGTGTGTAAGGTGTCAGTTTCATTATTGTTGATTTTTATTTCTGATACAATTTTTCATTTTGCATATCGCACAGCCGTAAGGGCGTTTTTTTACGTTTTTGCCTGCGCCTGCTATGCCGCTTACGGATTTTACAGGCAACATCATACATGACGGCGTCAGTGTTATTCCTGTGTTTTCACCGTCAAGCACCGAGAGCAATTTTTTTTGCTCCACCAGCAGCCAGTCGCAATATCCGGGGCTGTAACTGTTTGATACTTTCAGTCCCTGTGCTGCGCAATCCGCTTCCAAACGCCGCATCAGGAGCGATACTGCGGCTTCGGCTATTACAGAGCCTAACGTATTGGCAAGATACGTTTTTACTATGTCGTATTCATGTTCAACCGCTTTTAGCCATGCGTCAAATTCGCCGCCTGCCGTTGCAGTAAATATTGCAAATTTTTCGGCTTCATGCATTGCATAAGTTATAATCCTGCCGGTACTAAGCAATACCCCACCACCACCGCCGCCATCTATATTTATATGCTCTTTATCGATCACTTGCCCGTTTACAATTTTGTAGCCGATACGAGGCTTGCAAACATCAGACATCACAAACAGCATATCATCTATTATAGCCTGTACTTCACTGTCAGGTTTATACTTACCGCTATAGCCCATCAGTGCATACATTTCACTTAATTCAAACGGAATATCCGCAAACGCAACATCATAAAAACACATATAACTCATCGAAACAAACGAAACACCAAACACTAAAAACTAAACTCTAAACACTAAACACTAAAAACTAAACTCTACACACTAAAAACTACACACTAAAAACTAAACTCTAAACACTACAAACTACACACTAAAAACTAAACTCTACACACTAAAAACTACAAACTATACACTACAAACTAAACTCTACACACTAAAAACTACACACTACACACTACACACTAAAAACTACACACTACAAACTACACACTACACACTAAAAACTAAATCCCATACTCAAAAGGAAGATACTTACCACCGTCAACTTCGGCTTTCATTTCGTCAATAAATTGCTGCTCGTCTTCGGGGATTTCATCCAACTGCTCTTTCATATTATCTATCCATTTGATTTCTCTTTCAGGCAAAGTCAATTCTTTTTTATCTGCTGCACGCTGCAAAATATCAAGCGTAATGCGGGCTACATTAACAGTACGCAGAAACGGACTTTGAGTTTTTACAACTTCACCGCTTATTTCAAAAGCAACATCGGGACGCAGAATATATGCCTGCGGGTCCAAATAGCAGTCGGATTCAACGAGCCAGTCGCGCATTGTCTTTGCATGTCCTTTATTTGCAGCAATATTCATTAAACGGCAATCGTAAATAAGTTGTTCGGTAGAAACAACAGGTGCGAAACCGCTTAAAAGTTTTACGTGCTGAACGCTTTCGTTACTCCATAAATCGGCAACGGCAGCCGAGATATTACCTATCGGACTAAAATGTGCACAAGCGGCTGTTTTACCCTCTAACGAAGCCGGCGTACCTGTTATTGCTTTCAGATAAACATTTTCATAAGCACAGTCCTTACCCGGTCCCCTTGCACCACATTCAACAGCAACAAGTGCGCGTGCAACGGACATTGCACGTATAACGGAAGCAAATACTTTCGGAATAAATCCCTGCTCGGCGAGTACCATTGCGGTATTTGCAAAGCCGCAGGCAGAATCGCCCGCAGGAATAGAGCCGTTTTCATCCGCTATTTTGACAAGGTTCGTCCAAAGCCATTTCATATCACGCGGGGCAAGGCAGCCGAGAGCGAAAATACAGGTGCGCAAATCGGCATTCATAAGTGCCTCATCGTTTACTTCCTTGCCGCCTGTGGACTCAATAGCAAGCAAATCTGCGCCGTCCTTTGCCGTTTGCGAGAAAATTTTTACCATTGCGTCCCAGTATTTACCACCGCGCATAATCGGCGGACGGCTCATTTCACGCATATCATTCGGCGTCATTCTGATAACACTTTTAAGCCCGTTTTTTGCTTCAAAATTCCACATTGCCTCACGAAGTATCTTGTGGATTTCAATACCCCATTCAGGATTTTCAGTATATTGAGGGAGCGTTTCAAATTCTACCACAAGCCCGCTTGCATGAAGTTCGTATGCTTTTTTCAACACACCATCTATCATTTCTTTGTAAATGCTTTTTGCTTCATGCAGTGTTTCCTGTGTTGCTTTCATCGGAGGGAGTGTAAAATTTACTTCGGGGTAAATTTCGCCGCCGCCGATAATCATTCCGTTTTTACACTTAACAGGTTTCGGACATTTTCCGTAAAGAAAATCATCCAAAGAACCGTATGCTAACTCTGTATAATTCATATAATCATAAATTGTTAAACCGAAGTCATATTATTTAATACCTAATAATTCTTTTACTGTCGTGACGGCAGAGTTTGCAGTATCGCTATAGCCGTCGGCACCTATTTCGGCAGCAAAACCCGCACTGACAGGCGCACCGCCAACGATAATTTTTACTTTATCGCGCAAGCCTGCGTCAGCGAACGCGTCAATAACAGTTTTCATATACGGCATAGTAGTTGTGAGAAGCGCACTTAATCCGAGTACATCGGCATTATGTTCACGTACCGATTCAACAAATTTATCGGAATCCATATCAATACCAATATCAATAACTTCAAAGCCGCAACCCTCAAGCATGGAAGCAACAAGATTTTTGCCAATATCGTGCAAATCGCCTTTTACGGTACCGATAACGATTTTGCCGATAGATGTTTTTTCGCCGCTGCTTTTCATAATCGGTTGCAGAATATTCAGCGACGCTTTCATTGCACGTCCTGCCATCAGAAGTTCGGGAACAAAAATTTCCTGATTTTCAAATCTGCGTCCGACCTCTCCCATCGCCTTAATCATATACTCATCAATAAGCATTTTCGGCTCTGCACCGTCGGCAAGCGCAAGGTTTGTAATTTCTACCGCACTTTTTGATTTGCCTTTCAAAATAGCCTCATAAAGTAAACTTAAATCAGTCATAATTTTTATTTTGCTGTTATTTATTTCAATTTTATTACCATAGAATTTGCAGCCGCTATCTCAACTTGATTTCCGATTTCAACTTCTTGCCCCGTAAGTATGTCCACTCCACTGCCAAAACCGTTTAACCGTTCATTAAACCGCGCCCAGTCAATATGCTGCGCCTTATCGGAAGCATTTATCACTACCATAATGCAATCGGTATCATTATATCTGAAATACGTATAGACGCCTTGCGACGGGATATAGTGCATAAATTTACCATCATGCAAAACAGGTGTATTTTTCCGAAAATTCAAAAGCGTTCTTATATGGTTGAATACATCCTGCTGAGCCGCAGTCGGTTCTTTTGGTATTACAAAATCCTTCCTGTTTTTATGCGCCCCGCCGCGCTCGTCATTCGCAAAAAGCCATTCCGTACCGTAATAAATCTGCGGCAGTCCGCGTACGGTAGCAATAAGAGTCATTGCCAATTTAACCTTACTGCTGTCTTTTTTCAGCATATTGTAAAGACGGTCTGTGTCGTGATTATCAATAAAGACAACTTGTGATTTTTCCGCACTGTCATATACAAAATCAAGTGCAAGTAAATTATAAATCGTGCGCATTTTGCCGCCCCAGTGAGCATTGTCTTTTGTGAAATCGGTAATAATTGCTTCATGCAATGGAAAATCCATCACCATATTCAGATTACACATTCTTAACCAAAAGGAAAGCACAGGCGGCTGATTGCCCCAAATCTCGCCGACAATGCCCATATTCGGGTATTCGCTGCGGACAAGCGCAGTCCAGTCTTTTGCTTTTTCGCCCATATAGAAATACGTATCTACACGCAGTCCGTCCAAATCGGCATACTCAATCCACCATATTGAAGTCTGCGCCATATATTTAACAACAAACGGATTGCACATATTCATATCAGGCATTTGAGGATAGATAATCGTATTGCCTGTAAAATCTCTGTCTATATTTGAAGCATAAGGGTCGCTCATTGTTTCAAGCGAAAAATATTCCCAGTGTCCGGACTGTTCCAAACTGTTAAGCCAATCCTTAAACGGCGGATTTTTTACCCATGGATTATCAATACCGCAGTGCTGCGGGGTTACGTCCTGTATTACTTTAAGTCCTTTACCATGCGCACGCGATACTAAATCCCGATAAAGCTCATTTGTCCCAAAATGCTCATCAACTTTATAATAATCGGTAGTACCGTACTGATGATAATTTATTTTATCGTCAAGTATCGGCGTTGCCCAAATTGTTGTCACACCCAAATCCTGCAAATAATCCAAATTGTTAATAATGCCCTGCAAGTCGCCGCCGTGCCGTGTTTCAAGTCCCGAAGGGTCGAACACTTGCGGCGAGCCGGCAATAATATCATTGGAGGTGTCGCCGTTTACAAAACGGTCGGGCATAATAAGATAAATAACATCGGAAGTATTAAACCCTGTGCGCTCGGCAGAGCCGCTCCGCCGCTGAAGAATACGATACGGAACTTTCACTTTCTTTTTACCGTTTGCAGATGAAATTTCAAGCATATAATCGCCATGCTCATGTACCTTAATATCTACAAAAAGATAATCGGAATTATCGGCATTGTAAACGTTCTCAACTTTAATACCTGCTTCCGGCGAATGTACAGTGCAGTCTTTTAAATTTTTGCCGCAGAGCATTAACTGCACGTTATTTTTCATTCCCGCCCACCAAAACGGCGGGTCAATTCGGGTTACTTCCTGCGTATGCAGTGTAAAAAATCCTGACAGGCAAACTAATCCTAAAATACTATTTTTTCTTTTTATAGAAAACATAATGTCCTGTTAAATCGTTAAATTTTATAAAATACGTTCCCGCTTCACTGACAGTAATATTTGCACCATCCTGTACACCCTTTCCGAAAGGGAAATTATTTGCACTCCAGATGACAGCAGCACTTTGGTCCGATGAAAATTTTATTTCGTCCCCTTCTGCAAGCGTTACGTCATCAATTGTCCATATATGAGAATCGTACTGTGTCTTTGTCATCTCCTGATATGCCCAACTGTTAAAACTTCCGCTTATAAACATTGCCGTATATACGGGCTTTCCCTCAGTACTGTATGGTAAAACCGTATATTTCAGATTTTTTATATCAGCGGTAACAGTGTAATATCCGGCTGTATTCAACAGTTTTATATTAGCATAAGAACCTCCCAGTACGAGATTTCCCGGATTGTTGTCATAAGCACCATAAGTCGCTTTCGCCCAGTTACCGAGCCCTTCATCCATTGCAATTTGAAATTCGGAATTGTCTCTGAAAAACGAAGTATATGTATTAAGTGAGAGATTGTCGTCACGAAACATAACATACTTATAGTTGTTTATATTCCACCAATCATTTCCCGGATAGCCCGCCGCATCGTCAAACATGCTGCCGACAAGGTGCAATGCCTGAGGACACGACATGTACGGGGTTATATACACAATCCTTATATCCGATGTTGCGTCCGGACAGGCTGTATCGGAAGTTACGGTTGCATTAACGGAAAACATTATCTGATTTTGAATACCTGCCGCCGCACCCATTGACAGAAGCTGATTATTCAGCGCGTCAAGTCCAACAGTAAGAGAATCCTCCTGCGAAATGCCGATAACATCGGTTTTTCCGTACATACCGACTTTTGCAAGGAGTTTGTACGTTACTGCGGCAGAATATCCGAAATCGGCTTTTATCCATTTAAATGTTACTGTCTCTTTTCTGTTTTCCTCTGTTATTTCAATGCTTGTGTGCGGCAACATTCCGGGGGCTTTCGGGTTATCCGAAATAACAGCCCTTTCCTCTTTGTTGCACGAGCAAAAAACGACAGATAAAATAACCGTCATTATATATAATTTTCGCATAATAAGTAATTTTTGCGTTTTTAATCAATATCCCGTATTTTGTTTTAAATTCGGATTGGCAATCAAGTCTGACGAAGGTATGGGGAATAAATTCAAATGCTCACTTACGCCTGCCCCCTGCTTTACGCCGCCTTTCCACTGCCAAACATAATTTCCGGATGTGTAACGCCCGTAACGAATTAAATCGGTGCGGCGGAAACATTCCCACCACAGTTCACGCGCCCGCTCGTCTAAAATATAATCCAAATCATAACTGCTCAAAGCAGTAGTAAGTTTGGCGCGTGTGCGTAAATCATTCAAATAACTTAACGCAGTTGCTTCATCGCCGCCGCTGCCGCCGCGTTTCACCGCTTCCGCATAAATCAAATATATTTCGGCAAGACGAAAAAGCGGAAAATCGTTATCGACAAACATTTCTTCAGGATTGGAGCCGATTTCCCCTGTGGAAGTTACATTGCGAAACTTCGCACCCATCAGTCCGTCTTCAAATTCAGCCACATCGTCAATATCCTGTTTTGTACCTGTAAAAAGCCGCCGCGCATCTGCAATATCAAACTTTTCCGTCAACTGTTTGCGTGCGCGGAAAGAATACCAGCCGCCCTGTCCGTAACTGCCGTAATATTGATTATAATTAACAGTATCATCGCTGCGGCTCGGCTTAAAAGACGAGTTGATAATATACGTCAATCCGCCGTAACTCTGCGTACGCAAACCGTCATAGTTAATGGAGAGAATTATTTCGGGATTATTCACATTATTGTCCGCCAAAAATAAATGCGTGTAATTATTTTTTAATGTATAACCCGCACCGATTACTTTATTGCAATACGTGACAGCGTCCGTATAACGCCCGGTACCTGTATAAACACTTGCATTAAGATACATGCGCGAAAGAAGTGCGTATGCAGCTGCTTTGTCCGCACGCCCATACTCGTTGGTACGCGGCTCTTTAAGCAAATCCTTGACAGCAAGCAATTCCTGCTCTATGTAATTGAAAATTTGCTGCCGTGTTTTCTGTTCCGGCAGATATTTTCCAACAGGCGTATTCTCATCTACATAAGGCGGATTTCCCACCATATCCATTAGCACCCAATATTGAAAAGCACGTAAAAAGCGAACTTCCGAACGGAAATAATTTATTTCCGCTGCCTCGCTGCCGCTGATACCGCGCTCGTCTAATTTTTCAGGTGTTGATTCCCTTAAAAATTCATTCACTAAACATATTTGATAGATAGAACGGTAATATAAACCCATTATAAATTGATTTGCAGATGTCCATGACATTACATTAAGTTCGGGACATCCCGCATCGGGCCACGTATAACATGCTTCTTCAGTTGTCAAACACTGTAAATTAAACCAGCAGCGAATAAAGTCGGTAAGCGCACCGTCAGCCATAGGTATATCATCTGCCCAAACGGTATTATTGCCTATTGTGGCATAAGAGCCATATACTTTGGCAAGTACCTGCCTGTAGCCGTTGAAGTCGGCGTAAGCGACTTTAGATGTAACGTCGTTAGTCGGAAACCTGTCTAAATCCTTTATACACGAAAAGCAGAATAATACCGTACAGAACAAAAATATATTTTTCTTCATAATCTTAAAAATTAAAATTTAAACCAAGTGCAAAAATTCTTGGACGCGGGTAGAAACTTCTGTCTATACCGTTTGCTATTTCGGGGTCAAGACCTGTATATTTTGTAAGCACAAAAACATTTTGCACGGAAAATGTTACCACAAGTCCTGCCTTATTTTTTAATAAACTGCTGAAATTATATGATAAACTCAAATCATCCATACGTAAAAACGAAGCATCTTCAAGATAATAATCGGAAAGTACCTGCTGATTATAAAATCCGCTGTTAAGGACACTTTCAAGCGCATTGCCCGTTGTAGAGCGGAAAACAGCACTATATACGGCATTGTTGGAAGCCATATTATTGTACACATAATTGCCGTAACTTCCGTGAAGTGATGTGGAAAGCGATAAGTTGCGCCAGCGCAGCGTTGTCGTAAAGCCGCCTGTAAGATACGGCTCCGACGAATATTTTCTCACACGGTCATCTTCATTTATCTTATTGTCATTATTCTTATCTACATAAACTCCTTCCACAGGCTTGCCATTTGCATCATAAACCTGCTGATAAAGGTAGAATGAGCGTATATTGTAGCCAACGCTGCTAATCTGCACGGTACTTCCCGTCGAACCGCTAATCCATCCATCCTGCACGCCCTGATATGAAGAATCATCTACGAGAGTTAATTTTGTAATTTTATTTTTATTGTAAGTGATATTTACACCAATATCCCAATTCCAGTCCTTATTTTGTATGGGGATGGCATTAAGCGAAAATTCCACGCCTTTATTTTCCATATTTCCGATATTAGTAACAATTGTGTTGCTGAAATTGGAGCCGGCAGCAATGTATGTTCTGTTGAGCATATTATCGGTTTGTTTGTAATAAAAATCAATATTACCGCTTATGCGGTTATTCAAAAATCCGTAATCAATGCCGATATTGTAAGTTCCTGTGCTTTCCCACTTGATATTTTCGTCGTATGCTTCGGGACGGAGCATATAGTAAAAAGCATCTCCGAACTGATACTGTACCTGACTCGTACCCTGTCCATAACGTGCCAAATATGAATATCTGTCCGAACCTATATCCTGCTGCCCTGTTTTGCCGTATCCCAAACGCAGTTTAAGTGCGCTTATCACTTCAACATTTTTCAAAAACTCTTCGTTCTTAATCTGCCAGGCTAATGCCGCAGCGGGGAATACACCCCATCTGTTTTCGGGCGAAAAACGGGACGAACCGTCGAAGCGGACAGATGCCGACAGCATATATCTGTTCATCAACGAATAGTTTAAGCGGCCAAAAAATGAAATCAAAGTATTTTGCGGTTCATTAAACGGAAATACGGGTGTTTCATGAATATCGCCATTTGCCAAACGTTCGGGATAGTTTGTAATATGCGTTTTCCAGTCCTGATAAGAATATCCCGCCATTATATCAAAAGTGCTTTTAATAAATGATACTTCTTTGTTATAGTTTAGATAAAATTCAAGAAGTTTATTCTGATTTGACGAGCCATAGTCGGTATTTTGCCCACCCTCGCGGTTAAGCACCTGCACAGGCATATAAGCGGGAATAAACGTATTGCCGCGTCCTTGCGAAAAGTCATAAGCAATATTCAAATCGGCACGCAAATCAGGCAGGAAGTGCATTTTGTAATCAATATTAGCCGAAGCAATTGCGCGATATACTCTTGATTTATTCGTAATATCATTAAGAAGCAACATCGGATTTACAACCGACTGCGAATTGCCGACCCATGTGAAGTATCCGCCGAACTCGTCGAAACCGTCTGCCTTTACGGGCTGTGTCGGGTCAAAAATAAGTGCCGACGACACCGCACCTGTATTGGCAAAACGGTTATTAA
Organism: Bacteroidales bacterium; assembly: GCA_031257915.1. Classification (GTDB taxonomy): domain Bacteria; phylum Bacteroidota; class Bacteroidia; order Bacteroidales; family P3; genus JAIRNR01. The sequence goes on along the minus strand of JAIRNR010000009.1, from coordinate 14,571 downwards.
TCATACTTCCTTTCAACGATACATCTATTTTAAGGTGATTTTTTAAAAAACGCGGATTAAGATTTACGCCGAGTGAAGCACGTTCCATATTACTTGTTTTCAAGATACCGCTCTCGTTATAATATCCCGCCGATACACGAAACGGAACGGCTCCGCCCATAGAAACGCTTAAATTATTATCTGTTCCGAAAGCGGTTTGATATATCTGCTTTTGCCAGTCGGTATTTTCATTTCCAAGCATTGAGCGGAAATTATTATTACTTTTGGGATGGGTATTTACAATTTCTCTTATCTGATCTGCCGAAAGCACTTTAACGTAATTCATCGGAACGGAAGCCGCAAAACGTGTACTGAAATCAATATGCAATTTTTTATCCTGTCCTGCTTTTTTAGTGGTGATAAGAATTACGCCGTTAGACGCTCTATTGCCATAGATAGCAGTTGCAGAAGCGTCTTTCAGAATTGTGATATTTTCAATATCGTTAGGATTTATCGTGCTTAATAAACTCGGCGAACCCGATACTGTGTTGTTGTCAAGCGGCACACCGTCTATAACAATAAGCGGGTCGTTGCTTGCGGTAAGCGACGATCCGCCGCGGATACGAATACGGCTGCCGCTTCCGGGTGCGCCTCCGTCCGAAGTTACGACAACACCTGCAATTTTACCTGTAAACATTCTGTCAACGGTAGAACTTCCTTTAAGCAAATCCTTTTCATTTATAGAAGTTACGGCACCCGTAAGTTTTTCCTTCGCGGCAGTGCCATAGCCGATAACAACTACCTGCGAAAGTTGTTTATCCATGTTCGTATCAACAGTCTGTCTCGGAGCAGGTGTCTGTGTCCATGCGGCAGTAACTGTTAAACAGCATGTCAATAACAAAAAAACATTTCGTTTCATTACTTATTTTTTAGCAGGAACAACAGCGGCACGTCAAGCCGCTTTGCCCAGTCGGTTTCACTGTGATTATGCCCTGTAAATTCCATACTCTTCCATGTATCGCTGTTATATCCTTTTTTACGGGCTGTTTCGTCTATTATTTTTTGATAAGGGGGATAGTTTGCATCCAAGCCGACTGTACCGCAGTCAAAGTAAAATTTGTGTGCATTTGTACTGTCGGATGTTTCCGTAGCGGAGGGCAGATATTTTTCCACGTACTTATTAAACGCGTCGGGAATTTCCTTATTATTTACAAATGTTCCAATCCAATGTGTGGACAGACATGCCGCACCGCCGAATATATGCGGATATTCACACACTGCATACATGGAAATAAGTCCGCCCATACTTGAACCGCTGATAAACGTTTTACCGGGTATGGTATATACAGGGAAAACGCTGTCAATAAAAGGTTTCAACTCCTTAACAATAAATTTAAGGTAATTATCGGCAAGCGGCGTTTTATCCGGAAAAAGTGCAAGAAGCGAATCGCGTTGCGGCTGCGGAATAAAGTCTATTGCTTTTTGCGGGAAATATTCCGTATGTCGTTTTATGCCATTATTCCAAATACCTGCAACAATTACGTTTTCTATTTTATTTTCGCGCAGTAAATCATCCAACACTTCATCTACCCTCCATTCTCTTTTATTCCACACTCCTGAGGAATCATAAAGATTTTGCCCGTCGTGCATATAGAGAACGGCATATTTTGTATTCGCGCCCTGCGTATTTTGCGCACCAAAACCGTCGGGCAACCAAATATCCACATTTCGTTCATCTACATATTCGGACGACACTTTAAAACGCTGCACCGAGCCGCAGGAAACATTAACTTGCGCAAAACAGAAGTTCGCAATAACAATTGTTGCTATTATTGATATGCGGATTTTATACATACAATATTACTGATGACAGAGCAAATGTATGGAATAAATACACACAGCGTACTGTTTATTCAAAATTGTGTCAAAGATTTACAAAATTGTGTCAAAATTTAGCGAGTACCTGCTGCATACTTTCTCTGTATTCGCCCGGAGTAACACCTTTTGCTCTTTTGAAAGTTCTATTGAAATACGAAAGATTATTAAAGCCGCATGCGCAGGAAATTTCGCCTATGCTGTATGTTGTATCAAGCAACATTTTTGTTGCGTGTCCGATACGAATATCGGTTATATAATTGACAAGATTGCGGCGTGTATGTCTTTTAAAAAAATGACTTAGTGTAGAGCTACTCATAGCAACTTCTTTTGCTAATTCGGGCAAAGATATTTGTTTGCTGTAATGCTGATTGATATAAGAACATATCCGTGCTATGCGGCGGCTTTTACTTTCGCGAACGACGCTTTCACTGTCAAAGGAACTGCCTGTCAAAAGCCTCTGATGGGGACAGGTAGCAAGGTCATAAAGTAAGGATATAAAATTGAGAGTAGCATTGATACTGCTCATAGAATACATGGCTATAATTTTTTTGCAAACAGGCGACTGTTTGTCAACAGTAAAAAATATGCCGCGTTTCGCTCTTGCCAGCATATCTCTTACCGGTTTAAAAACACGTTTGCTTATTATTATGTAATCCATTAAATGTTCGTCAAACTGAATCGTTACAACGCGGTTACCCTTAATTGCTTCCCCACTCCACGAATGTGGAATATTAGGTCCTACAAGCACTAAATCACATTCGCCGAAATCTTCAACGCTGTCGCCGACAATGCGCTTACCCTTCGTGTTCAATACCAAACTCAATTCATACTCCGAGTGAAAATGCGTAGCATAATCAAATTTCGCATCGGTATAATTCAGAATCACAAAAAAATCATCCTTATCAACCTGGGTTATCTCTTGCAGTATCGTTTCTTTAGACATAATTTATGCGAAGTTACAAATTTTAATTACCTTTACATGTTTGCAATTTCGGTCCCGTAGTTCAACGGATAGAATAGAAGTTTCCTAAACTTTTGATAGCAGTTCGATTCTGCTCGGGACTACATGGCTTATTGAATTTGTAGATTCGACCATTAAATACAAATGAAACTTTTTGGCTTACACACAGTTCTCTTGTGTTGTCAATGTTGGTGAATGTAACAGTTCTTTATTTTAACAAAACCTCACCATACTCTAAACTAAAGATGGCTCCCAACTGTATATCAAGGTTATCAGGTGTTCCATCATTTAAACAGGAAAAAGCATTGGATTTACTTAATGTCTGATTTCCGGTTGCACAGTTGTCTATATTACCAGGTATTACCATAGTGTCATTATTGCAAACACCTATTGGGTTGGGAGTATAAGAATAAGGATATTGATAAGGATTGGAAGAATTATATTGACAATCGTAATTGTCGAATAAAAACCATTTATTCATATTTGCCGGCATATATGTGTTGGCTATATTTTTTATGCTTTTTGAAAAATTATAACCACCAGCATCATAAAACACGCCACAACTATTGTCATTTAAAAAACCGACTAATGCTAAAAAATTGTTGACGTAGGTGTTGTTTCCTAAGCCTGAATATTTTTCGTAATTAATAACTTTGTTAATAAATCTTTGTGCTTCGGCAGCGTCTTTTACGGACGCTCTGCCAAGAAAAAAATCATAATCATAATCAGTATCAGAGCTTTCTCCAAAGATATCATTCTTATTTGCATTCCAGGATCCTCCAACAGTAGCATAATAAAGGTCAGTTGCAAAACTTGTTTGCTTAAATAATCTATCAGGCACAATATTAATATCGCCACCAAGAAGTACAAAATTACTCGGACCATAACTTATGTAAGCCTCTTTTAAGTAATTGAGTATTTTTTCCTGTAAGTCGGAACCATTATAGTTAAGTTTTATTTCTTCAACGGTTTTTATTATTGCGGGAACACCTTTTTTCGTTTTCCAGTTTGCCAAAATTTGAAAATATGGTTTTAATGCGTTATTTGTTATGATTATGTAATCCGGTACAATTGCATCAATTGTCGAAGTAGAGCCACTCATTAGTTCATAATTATTTTGGTTATTTTGACTGTTTGAATTAGATACTAATTGAGCGTTAAGATTTCTGAAACTCTCAATATTGTTTATGTTTTTAACCATATTTTGCACAACCTGTTTTCCTAACTCTGCTCTTTTGATAGATATTTTCTCGTAAGGAGTACCGAGCCGATTATCGAAAATACCCGTATAGTTGATTGTAAAACTTACATTACGCAAGTAAATCTCTTTATCTGCCGGGTTATATACAACAGGATATATTGCCACCGTAACGACATGATAACCGTGAGTGTATCCATCAGATACGATTTCCGCCGCCTTATCAGGGTAAGGAGCAGATGAGCCATAGACAGCTTGATTGGGTTCTACAAAAGGAGGAGCGGAACTGCCATCCAAGCGTCTTGGTTGTTGAGCAGGAAAGATATAGTAATCCCCGTCTAATTTTTGTTGACTGATACTGACATTTATGCCTGTTACTGTGGCATTATACGGAATAACGTAAGAGATTGTTTTTACAGGCAACTGCGGATTTCCCACCTCTTGAGTATAAGACTGTTCTTCTGTCATAATTACATCATATACGCCATCCTGATAAACTGTTAGATTATTAGAGGTCAATACATAACTGTCGCTTACCTGTGCGAATACAAGAACAGGTAAGCCTATTATAACCGCGAGTAAAATTATTATCTTTCTCATACCTCTTAATTTTTTGTTACCTTTTTACTGAAACAACCTTTTTCCGTTTCTATGTGGATTATATAAGTGCCGTTTTTTAATTTGCTTATATTTAATTGTCCCGATAGCAAAAGATACTTGTCCTTTTCCACAAGTCTTCCATCAACGCTATAAATAGTTATTGATTTTACATTTACATCTTTCGGAATATTTATATTTAAAACATCTTTTGTTGGATTTGGAAAAATATCAATCCCAATATTATTATTAAAATTCTCAATATTTTCAACTCCAACCATTTCATAGCAAGGGCAGGTATTGCACCCCGTTGGATATACTACTGTGTCGTTATATTCAAAACAGTTTAATGTAGGCCTAAATTCATCGCCCACAGCGTGCATCTGAATATGTCCGAAGAAGCCTCCCTTTCCGCCAACACCCTCAATCCAATCATAATTTATTCTTTTTCTTCCATTTACGGTATCTATAGCATAAATTGTGGTATATGCATCATCAGAAGGTCCATAAAACTCATATCCTCCTCCTGCTGGTCCTGGATATACTCCTCCGCTTCCTGGATATACAACCCAACCATTATGCCGAACAATGTCCCCAACTTCAACTCCAAAATCATACAATAAAATCTCAGGATATCCAAAAAATTTAAAAAACACTTTTTGTCCTTCATTTCTAAAACCACCAATGACACTTAGAATACTTTCTTCCGATAAACTTTTACCACGAGTTACACATAATTTACTGTAAGTGTAAACTGTATCATTAACGGTAACACTTGTTTCCCCTATCAATCCATAATAATAAGCGTGACCTAGAAAGCTCAAATCAGTGTATTGATATTTGATATACCAAATGGCATTACTCGTAGGGAAACTGTTTTGAGCAAAACTGCACAAACATAGCGCAAGCACTAAAAACGTTAAACTTAACTTTTTCATTTTTTACCTCCTATTCTGTTAAAATCATTCGTTTAGTAGCAACGGGCGCATTATCCACTATAAGCGTGTAAAGATAAATGCCCGCCTGCAAATCGGATGCACGAACTTCTATTGAGGAAGCACCTTTCACGGTGTTCAGTACGAAACAACGCAATTGTTTGCCGTTTAAATCGTAAATGCACAGTTTTGCATTGTTTACATTATCGGAAAGAATATATTCTATTTTTGTCGATTGATTAAACGGATTAGGGGAGTTTTGGAATAATTTATGCGTTTTGTTTATTGTTTCAGATATTTCGCCATTCACACTTTGTTTCTGCAATAATGCAACTTGCTCCTGCAATTCCGTTATCATTTGTTCCTGTCTTTCAACTTTATTTTGCAGAGTACTAATGCTTCCTTGTTGTGATGTAATAATTTCTTGTTGGGAAGCAACAATATCCTGCTGTTCCTGATCGGATTTTATCAAATAAGGAATTAGCGCAGCGTAATCAAGCGCATAAAAACTGTCTATGGGATTATAATAAACAACATCGGGGAAGATATCTTTTACTTCCTGCGCAAGAAGTCCTGTTTTGTTTTTATAAAGCGGATTGTTTGAAACGTCTTCGCCACCTAATGTTTTCGTAAAATCGTATTTTACCACATTAAGAGATTTTATTTTGTTTCGCACAGAAGATATTTTTGTTATGTTTTTCTTTAAGCGCGTGTCTGATGTTGAAAGAGTCCCCACCGTCCCACCTACCGAATAAAGATTTTTTGCAAAAATACCTGTAATAGGCATATCGCTTCTGCCAATATATGTACGATTTGATGAAATACCTGTCATGTATATTGACGATGGCGGCCAAGTGACTGGGCCACCTATAATAACAGCCTCAGTACCTGCTGTAGAAGAATCATTCTCTGATGAAGTAAGTTGCCCATGCAGAACAGGCCTCCTGGTATAAATCTCAAAACCAAGAGAGTCTTCGTTACGTATTGTAAGAGGAACTTTTAATTGTAAAGCGGCATTCGAGTTTGATTGGATTTTTGCAGCAGAACTGTTTCCGATTTTTACAGTTCCGTCTGACAGCACTTTGATTTGTGCTTGAATAAAAGTAACGCTCGTGAAAAGAACAAGCAACGCTGTAAAGAATTTCAATGATTTCATAATTATAAAAATTGATTATTAACAGTTTAATTGTTTGGAGTAAAAACAATCAGTATTAAAGTTAAAAAAATATTTTGAAAATCAATACACAAAAAACCATAGAAAAAATAAAATGAAAAATAATACCTTTGTAATGTCAAACAGGTACTAAACTGTTTTGAAATTTTTGTCCAGGCATTTAGGGGGCTAAGACAGTCTTTCATAGTTTATATCTCCTTTTTTATCTATTATGTCTGTATTATCCAATGTATCCAATGTGCTATTTTTCTACAAAGTTATTGTTTTTTCATTATCTTGACTAATATTATGTATCGACCACTCAATTCAGATAGAGTATAACGCTCACTTATGGCTTCTAATGTTATGAACTCTGCCGAATCTAAAATCATTAACTCCTTACCTAGAAATAAACAGTGTTAATATAATTTACGGCGATTTTTTGTGTTTATCATTTTTGCTCGTTTTTTATAAGGATAATCACATTAACCATTGGTTTTAAAATTGGGGTACATTATACCGGATTGCATCCGGATTGCAAACCGACCAAAAACGATAAAAATGGTTGAAAAACGTACAATGCTGATTTCGTAAAGTATAGGAATTACACCGACTTAGTTAAGACACTACACTAATTTGTGATCCCAGCAGGATTCAAACCTGCAACCTTCTGATCCGTAGTCAGATACTCTATTCAGTTGAGCTATGGGACCGTTTTTAATTGCACTCCGCAATCCGGAGGGTTGCAAAGGTAATAAAAAAAAATCAATTTTTTATTTTGTGCCACCGCCAAGTGCGCGATACAGGTCAATAATATACATATTGCGTTCATACGTTTCTTTGATAAAATCAAGACGTGCGTTAAGCAAATCCCTTTGTGCAGAGAGTACATCAAGGTATGTTCCCGTTCCGATCAAAAGGAGTTCGTCCGTTTGACTCGCTGCTTTTTGTAAATTTTCTATCTGTAAAAGACGTACGCTTTTCTTATCAAGTTCGGTTTTATAGTTGTAAAGTGCTGTACTAACTTCGTTACCCGCAACGAGTAATATATTCTCAAAAGCCAGCAGTGCTTCCTGCTGACGAATTTTTGCTATTTTCAGATTCGCACGATTTTTACCCTGATTTAAAATCGGCTGTGTAAGCGAAGCAAGCGCACTCCATATAAAATCAACGGGATTTGTGACAATAACATCCCCTCTCATCATTCCCGAAAACGTAAGCATTAAATTCGGATAAAACGCACTTCGTGCAATATTTGTATTTCCAAAAACAATCATAAGGTCGGCTTCAGCCTGTCTGACATCGGGTCTATTGGCAAGCATCTGTACCGGATACCCTATCAGGAAAACTTCCGTAAGTTCTGTCGTATCCCATTCCGAACGCACAACAGGATGTGGCTCCTCACCCATCAAAAGGCATATTTTATTTTCGGTTGCCCTTATTTGCTGTTTTATTTCAGGAACTTGCAGTTGCGATTCAAAACTTTTTGCCATTGCCTGCGACACCGCAACCTCCGTCGCCCTGCCGGATACTTTCAAAGAACGCATAGTTTCTATCTGCCTGTCCCACATGGCAGTAGTAGAATCAACAAGTTCAAGCTGACAGTCATACATTATCAGACGATAGTATTCGCAGGCTATATCAGCAACAATTCTTGTTTCAATCTCCTTACGTGCTTCCTCGCTTTTGAGAAGTGCCGCAAGTGCCGTACGTTTGGAGTTAGTCAATTTCCCGAAAACATCAATTTCCCAACTTGCCTGAAGCGGCAACTGATACGGCATATTTACCGCACCGTTCGTATTACCCGCACCAACAGAAGGATTAAAATTTAACGTGGGCGAAAATGCCCATTTGGAAGCAACAACTGCCGCCTGATATTCCTTGATACGTTCAAGTGCAATGCGATAATCAAAATTGCTGTCCAATGCTTTTGCGATAATATGTTGAAGACAGGTATCAGTAAAAAAATCAGGCCAGTGAACATTTCCTAAATGTACGGAATCCTGTATATATTGCGTATCCTCGAGGCGGTAAGATTCGTACATTTTCAAATCGGGACGACTGTATTTTGTGTAAATACCGCAACTGTTTAATAAAAGCGACAGCACCAGCGGTACTAACAACAAAAAAAGTATTCTCAATTTATATGTTCGTTTCATAATTTATAATTCTGTTGAATAATATGCTTTCGGCAATGTACGTAAATTATACCTTGACGCCATTACTTCACCATACGCACCCGCCGTTCTGATTGCAAATACATCGCCGCGCCGCGTTCTGGGGAGCAGTACATCTTTGCCGAATGTGTCGCTGCTTTCGCATACAGGTCCCACAACATCGTACTTCAGTTGCCGAACCTCCTGTATTCCACTATATGCAAAGGTAAGGTTTTCAATTTTATGATACGCACCATATAAGGCAGGACGTATAAGATCCGTAAAACCGGCGTCAAGTATTGCAAAATTTTTTTTCTGTAATTCTTTAGTATATAGACATTTTGAAATAAGCGTACCGCATTGTGCAACAATAACACGACCGGGTTCCTTATGCAATACTTGCCCGCTGCGCAGTTTTATATATTTGTTTATAGTTGCAAAATGACCGGCAAAATCAGGAATCGGATTTTGGTCAGGATCTTCGTAATCAACACCAAGTCCGCCACCTATATTTATGTGCTTTACTGTTAATCCTGTCTTTTCTAACATATCCTGCAATTCATTTACTTTTAGGCAAAGTAAAATAAAAGGCGACATTTCGGTTATCTGTGAGCCGATATGAAAATGCAATCCTGTAATCTCCACGAAATCCATCTGCATAACTTTTTTTACAACACTTTCCAACTGCCAAAGATTTATGCCGAATTTATCCTCAATCGTACCTGTTGTAAGATGTTCGTGCGTGTGAGCATCTATTTCGGGATTTATACGAAGCGCAATATTTACCCGCTTTCCCTTTGCCTGCGCAAGCTCATTGATAACTTCTATTTCCTGCTCGCTTTCGCAGTTGAACACCGCTATATCCGCATCAATGCAGAAGTTTATTTCATCATCGCGTTTGCCCACCCCCGCAAACACTATTCCCGACTTAGGAAATCCGCAGTCAATAGCATGTTTAACTTCCTCGCCGCTCACACAGTCGGCACCAAAGCCCATACTGCTTAATATGCGTAATAATTTCTCATTAGTATTTGCTTTTACGGCATAATGCAAAACATAGCCATATTTATCAGCTTCGCTTTTCATCGTTTTTGCCGTGCGTTCAAATAATTCTACATCGTAGTAATAGAAAGGAGTTGCGATGTTTTTAAATTTCTCTATCGGAAAATTCATTTTGCTTTGTTTAAAATAATTTTTGATTTAATGCTTCCATTGCAGATTTTTTATGACATTCTTCTACAAGCAAACTTATATTATAACGGCTTCCGCCAAATGAAATCATACGCACAGGAATATCATTTAAGGCACCGAAAATTTTTGCCGTTGCTCCCTTACTTTCCGAAATTTTATTACCGACAATACTGATAATTGACATATTTTTATCAATCTCTACAGTACCGAATTTTTTTATTTCGCCGGTAATGGCGTCTAAGTGCGTAATATCATCAACAGTTAGCGACACCGCAACTTCCGACGTTGTAATCATATCAATAGAAGTTTTGTATTTTTCAAACACTTCAAAAATCTTTCTAAGAAAACCATAAGCAAGCAACATTCGTCCCGACTTGATTTTAATTGCCGTAATATTATCTTTTGCAGCAACGGCTTTTATATCTTCACTCTTCGTTTCATCCGAAATAAGCGTACCAAACGCATTCGGGTCCATTGTATTTTTTATCCGCAGCGGAATACCTGCTTCCTGTACAGGAATTACACAGGCAGGATGTAAAATTTTTGCTCCGAAATATGCCAGCTCCGCCGCTTCGTCAAACGAAAGGTGAGATATTGAATGTGTTTTTTCAACCACACGCGGGTCGTTATTGTGAAAACCGTCAATATCTGTCCATATCTGCACTTCTTCCGCACCTGTTGCAGCCCCAATAATAGAGGCTGAATAATCACTGCCGCCGCGTTTCAGATTGTCAATTTCACCGGCATAATTACGACAGATATATCCCTGCGTGATAAATAATCTGCAATCGGGATACTGTGCAATCTCACGTTTTAAAATTTCGCTTATAAAAAACATATCCGGCTCGTCGTTCAAATCCTTGCGCATAAAGTTTAACGCAGGCAACAATACCGATTTTACACCTGTTTCATTCAAGTAGAAATTTTGAAGCATTGTGCTGATAAGTTCCCCCTGCGCAAGTATAATGCGTTCTCTTACGTTTGCTTCAACAGTAGCAAGAGAAGCGGCCGTTTTTATTTCGTCAAACCGTTCTTTTAATACTGCTGTTGCTTTTGCGTTGTATTCTGCCGTTTCGTATAATTCTTTTACAACGAAGGCATATTTTTCTTCAAGATTTTTAATTGCTGCCGCTGCTTTCTCATATTCTTTCAGCGCAAAAAATGAAGCAATTTCTACAAGACTGTTTGTTGTACCGCTCATTGCCGAAAGTACAACTATTTTCGGCTCATCATTTACAATAAGCGTGCGTAACGCTTTCATTCGTTCCGGCGATCCTACGGATGTCCCCCCGAATTTTAATATCTTCATATAGTTGTTGATTTATATCGTATGGAACTCACAATTGAAAGCCACGCTCATAGCCGAGTTTAGATTTGTATAATAATCATTTTCCCGGATATTTGGCTTTGTATATGCTTATTTCATACACTTTCATATTTTAGGGCGTGCAAAGTTACAATTAAATTGAAAGCAATTGGAAAATAAATTTGCTTTGCTCTCGACTTAAACGTACCTTTGTGACGATGGTCGAACTACTCTCACCTGCCGGCAATAAAGATATTGCAATTGCCGCCGTAAATTGCGGCGCGGACGCTGTTTACATCGGCGCACCGCGTTTCGGTGCACGCATTGCGGCGGGAAACAGTATTGCCGATATACAAAAAGTATGCTCTTATGCCCATCGTTACAATGCAAAAGTATATGCCGCACTTAATACGCTTTTAAATGCGAATGAATTGGAAGATGCGCACCGCATTGCATTTCAACTGTACGAAGCAGGCTGCGACGCAATTATTTTTCAAGATATGGCGTTTTTAAAAATGGACATGCCTGCTATCCCGCTACACGCGAGTACACAATGCCATAATAATACGCTCGAAAAAATTCTTTATCTGCAACAATGCGGCGTGCAGCGTGTTGTCTTGCCGAGAGAATTTTCTCTGTCCGATATACGAAAAGTAAAAGCAGCAACTACTATTGAAACGGAAGTATTTATTCACGGCGCACTTTGTGTCTGTTACAGCGGACAATGCTATATGAGCGAGTACTTAACAGGTAAAAGTGCCAATCGCGGCGAGTGCGTCCAACCCTGCCGCAGCCGCTACAATCTTGTTTCTTGCGACGGCAGTGTAATTTTGAAAGATAAACATATTCTTTCATTAAAGGATTTATCGCTGTCGGAACATATTGCCGAGCTTGCAAATGCGGGAGTAACTTCGTTTAAAATTGAAGGGCGATTAAAAGATATTGACTATGTTAAGAATGTTACTGCATTTTACCGTAAGCGTATTGATTTGTTAAATCTTGATAAAACGTCTGACGGTGCTGTAACATTAAATTTTACTCCACAGTTAGACAAGACATTTTCAAGGGGTTTTACAACGTATTTTTTTACAGACAATTCCATAATGGAAGCATCCCGCGCATCTTTCAATATATCTTCCTCTATAGGCGAAAAAATCGGCGTTGTCGTAAAAGCGGAAAAAAGCATTATTCAGATAAAAATGCTCAATAGAATTGCGCTTAAAAATGGGGATGGAATTATTGCTGTAAACGACAGCAACATAATTGGCGGCTCTTATATAAACAATATTGAAACAAGAAATAATATCTCTGTCTGTACGCTTCAAAGTCCCATAAATGCCGTAAAGGGCGATAATATATTCAGAACTTTTGATATGGAATTTTCAAAAAAGATAAGCAGAGAAAATTACGCCGTAAGAAAAATTCCTGTCGTAATAACGTTTAATAACGATAATTTTTCAATAACAGATAGACATGAAAATACGGCAACTTTAAGCATAAGAGGCAATTTTGACAAAGCGTTCAATCCTGATAAAGCAAAAGAAAATATTATAAAGCAATTAAGCCGCAGCGGCAGCGAGGAAATTTTTACAGCACAGGATATAAATTTTGAAACAACAGAAATTCCATTTATTCCGCTATCGGAAATAAATAACATCCGCCGCAATCTTTTTGAAAAATTAGAAAGTGTCAGGAATACGGAAAATATTCGTAAGGCGAGAAATATCCGTAAATCGGGATATGCCGACAAATGTCCGACACCGAACAATAAGTCGAACAAATCCCGCACTCCGCTGATGATTACCCGTTACTGTATTTTGCAAGAAATCGGACAATGCAAAAAGGTTACGCAACAGCGCAACAGGCAACCGCTTTATCTTGAAAATAACGGCAAACGTTTTTTAGTAGAATTTAACTGCGACGCCAATCCTTGCGGAATGGAAATACATTGTCAGTAACGTGCGCCGACTGCTTCCCAGTCAACAATATTCCAAAAATCCGCAACATAATCGGGACGGCGATTTTGCCTGTCAAGATAATAAGCATGTTCCCAAACATCAATCACGAGCAGCGGCTCTTTATCGCTGCGCAAAGGATTATCCGCATTTGATGTGGAAACAATCTCAAGTTCGTTTTTTTCGTCAGTAACAAGCCATGTCCAGCCGGATCCGAAATTGCCCACTGCGGCTTTTGTAAATTCCTCTTTAAAATTTTCAAATGAACCCCATTTTGCATTGATTGCTTCAAGGAGTTCGTCACTCGGCTTATTGCTCTCACCCGCTTTGACAGCAGGTTGCAGGCAATTCCAGTAAAAAGTATGATTCCATACCTGCGCCGCATTATTAAAAAGCCCACTGCCTGCATTAAGTATAATTGCTTCAAGTGAAGCATCCTCAAACTCCGTACCTGTCTTGAGTTTATTAAGATTATCGACATACGCTTTGTGGTGCTTTCCGTAATGAAATTCCAATGTCTTTTCGGATATATAAGGTTCTAATGCATTAAGTGCATAAGGCAACGGCGGCAGTTCAAATGTTTTCATAAGATTGTTAATTTCTAATTTTATAGCAAATATACATGAAACTTTTCAATTTACATACGGACGACAGGATCAACGCATTTTAATTTGTAATCAATTCAATCAAAAAATCATTATTCCATCCGGCTTTAAGCCGTTTAGATCGCAAACTTTCTTTTCCTTTGTCCTTTTTCAGTAAATTAAGTACTACTTTCCTCACTATTGCAAAGTTTTGTGCTGCATTTTTATTCCTTTTTCTTTGCATATCCTCAAGAAAAACCACATCCAATACTCAATGTAATTTGTTTTCCACTGCCCAGTGGTAGTGGAAGAACAGAAAAATAGAGAGTTTTAAACGGTAGGAATTGCCAAGACTGATAAGGGATTGCGATATTTTAATACGTTAACCCTGTATTAAATTCAGGGTCAACGCATTTAAAATCTTTAAACAATTGATTATAAGGCATTTATGAAGATTATTTTTGATGAAAATTTATAAAAATTTACGCCTATAATCCATTCATTATCAGCGAATTATCTTATTTAAATGCGTTGACCCTGTCAGATTGCACCCAAGTCAGAAAAAAATCAAAATAATTCGTAAATTTGTAAATCCTTGCAAATTAAGACGATTATTATTGTGATTATTTCATTCCCAAATATTAGCGTTAAGTGCCAAAACTACAGAATGAATTTGTG
>JAIRNR010000008.1 GCA_031257915.1 Bacteroidales bacterium | reverse complement strand
GGACAAACGCAACTTGCAACGAATAATAAGATTCAGGACAAACGCAACTTGCAACGAATAATAAGATTCAGGACAAACGCAACTTGCAACGAATAATAAGATTCAGAGCAAACGCAACTTGCAACGAATAATAAGATTCAGAGCAAACGCAACTTGCAACGAATAATAAGATTCAGAGCAAACGCAACTTGCAACGAATAATAAGATTCAGGACAAACGCAACTTATAAATGATTGTATTTATATAACGAATGAGAATGAAAAAAACAGACTTGTTAATAACTCTACACTCTAAAACTCTACACTCTAAACTCTACACTCTAAACTCTAAACTCTAAACTCTAAACTCTAAACCCTACCAACAAGCCGCTTAGTAAGTTCCGAACTTTCCAAAAACTCTACAAGTTCATCACAGCCGGAGTAAAGAATTTCTTTAGATGTACCCTGCCAGGCAATATGCCCCTTGTGAACAAAAGTTATACGGTCGCCCATCTTCAAAACGGAATTCATATCATGCGTGTTTACAACAGTCGTCATTTTATGGCGGTAAGTGAGTTCCGCAATAAGATCGTCAATCAGTGAAGATGTATAAGGGTCAAGACCGGAATTTGGCTCGTCGCAAAAAAAATATTTAGGACGATTGGCAATAGCGCGGGCAATAGCAACACGTTTGCGCATACCGCCCGAAAGTTCGGCAGGCATTTTCTTTTCCACATTTTCAAGTCCTACCTGTTTAAGGCAATCAACAGCACGTTCAACTTTTTCCGCATAAGATTGATTTGTAAACATATCAAGCGGAAATATCACATTTTGCAATACGCTCATAGAATCGAAAAGTGCGCTGTTTTGAAAAACAGTACTTGCGTCCTTGCGTACCTCATGCAACATACTCTGGCTCGCACCCACAAAATTACGTTCGTCAAAAAGAATTTGTCCACTGTCCGGAGTGAGAAGTCCGAGCAGGCATTTCATAAGCACCGTTTTCCCTGAACCGCTTTGCCCTATAATAAGATTATTTATGCTTTCATGAAAAAGAACACTGATGTCAAACAGAACCTGTTTGTCGTCAAATGATTTATTTACGTGTTTAACTTCTATCATAAGTTCACGCTATAAGTAATTGCGTCAATATCATATTAAAAATAATAATTGCAATACTGCTGTTTACAATCGCTTTTGTAGAAGCGCGTCCGACTTCAAGTGCGCCGCCTTTGACATTATAACCGTAAAAAGACGACATACTTGCAATTAAAAATGAAAAAACAATAATCTTTATTATCGCATACAGCAAATCAAACGAGTCAGGTTCAAATTGAATACCGTAAATATATTGATACGTGGTTAAGCCGGCAACACTCACCCCAATAGTCCACCCGCCGACAAGAGCCATAACGATAGACATCATAATAAGAATAGGATTAAAAATAAGGCAGGCGATTATTTTAGGCAGAATAAGATAATTTGCGGAGTTTATACCCATTGCTTCTATTGCGTCAATCTGTTCGGAAATACGCATTGTACCAAGTTGGGAGGCAATATGAGAGCCGATTTTTCCTGCAAGAATAATACCGATAATAGTTGGTGCAAATTCAAGTATAATTGCCTTGCGGGTAGCAAATCCGAGTGCATAGTCAGGCATCATCGGACTGTCAATATTATATTTGATTTGCGATGTTACGGCAGCACCGACAAAAAACGAAATAACGGCAACAATGGCAGTTGAACTGACCCCAAGATAATATATTTCATCTCTTATTTGGCGTAAAAACAGTCTTTTTTTAGTCGGTTTTTGGAAAACCAAAATAAGCAGGTGAAAGTATTGACCAAGTGTGATAAGCGATTGGCGCATAATTTAAGGCAAAGTTAGTGATTTTTTTTTACCTTTGTCGGAAAGGCAAAATACGATTATTAAGATGAAACGATATGCTATAATTGTGTGTGTGTTACTGTCTATGTTATTTTTTGCCGGATGTTCCCCGCAGAAGCACGTTTCGTATAAACATGCTCCGAAGCATGGACATCACTACCGCAAGAAAGTTCGTGGCCACCATCACACATACAAACATAATAACAGTCATATTCGTAAGAAAAGTAAGAGTTGTGACTGTCCGAAATGATTTTAACATCTTTTAACAGAATAAAGTCGTAAATTAGCCAATCTAATTTGATATAATTATATGCGTATGAAACAGTTATACTATTTTTTAACCATACTCTTATGTGTGGTATTTATTGCATCCTGCAGAAAAGAAGCAAAACCGCTCGACCTGAAAGGTTTATGGAACGAAGAAGTATCTGCCGTTTATGATACGATAAATCACAGTGAAATCAGTTCTTTGGATTTAACTTGCGACGGTATTTTTTCTTTTGTAAAAACGACTAATTACCGTCAGTATCAAAATTCCGAAGATATTCAAACCGACACCCTCAATAACGATAATACCTATGTAATGCAGAATTACAAAGAATATGTCAGTGGACAATATTCAGTCGTGGATAATAAGATTTATTTCAACGGATCCTATTACGCTACTTTAGACTTCAGGATTATTGCCGACAGCACAAATACACAGTATAATTACGGCGATTACATTGATACTGTAGCGTTTGTTATTGACGATAAGTGTTTAATGCTGAATTTAGAGGTACAGGAGAGTCAGGATGTTCGCCGTTTTGGACAGCAGACATCGTATGAATGTACGTGGTAGTCTCACGACTTTTTAGGATAACAAAGCAGATATTTTGTTTCTTTTTTATTGACAAATTCTGAATTAAGCAGTTCCGAAAGCGAGGTTATATCTACAATATTGCCGTCCTTTCGCAAAATATGAATACCCTCGTTACCCGCTTTATATATTTCTACGGGAATTTCTTCCGTAAAAACAAATTCTTTGCCGAATTGTGCGCGTAAATCGTCAAGTATATTTTCCTCAAACGGCGTATTTTGCAAAATGCTTTTAAACAGACGCCGTTTTAAAAGTGCTTCCGAAAAAGTACGCAGTATTAAATCGTTACATAAAGCCCACGCTTTAAGTGATGACCAAATATCGGTATCATCTAACGATAAAAAATGTTGCAGTACGTTATCGTCAATATCATCAAGATATATTGTTCTTTTGAGAAAAAACAGAAATGAATCGGTAGCGAAAAGCGGAACACCGTTTAAAATCAATTCACGCGCACGGCGTACTGTACGAATTAACAATTGTTCTGCGCCGAGAGATGTTTTGTGAATATAAACCTGCATGTACATCAGCCGGCGTGAAAGTATAAATTTTTCAAGAGAATAAATTCCTTTTTCCTCAAGCACAAGTCCGTCATTAACAACATTCATCATACGGATAATGCGCTGGGCGCCGACAGCACCTTCGGCAACGCCTGTATAAAAACTGTCGCGGTTTAAATAGTCAAGTCTGTCAATATCGAGCTGGCTTGATATAAGTTGATGTAAAAACGGTTTATGGTACTCGTTTTTAAAAATGGAAATGGCGGTTTGAAATACCGTCGCATTGTATTTATCGCCAAATTCTTTTGCCAGCTTCTGCATTATGGCGAGGGAAAAATTTTCATGCCGGATAAAATCACCTGAAACAACAGTTCCTTCAAGCACGTGCGAAAAAGGTCCATGTCCGGTATCATGCAACAGAATTGCTGTGCAACATGCCTCATATTCTTCGTTACTGATTGCAACACCTTTGCCCCGCAAAGTAGTAAGTGCCTCTCTCATCAACATCAGGCAACCCAAAGAGTGGTTAAGGCGGGAATGAATTGCTCCCGGATAAACATAAGATGAAAGTCCCATCTGCAAAATATGGCGCAACCGTTGAAAGTACGGATGATCGACTAAATCCGTTAAAAGTCCGCAGGGTATGGACAGGAAACCCAAAAGCGGGTCGTTTATGATTTTTTGCTTCATGCGCGAAGTTAAATAAATTTTCCGGCACCGTAAGTTTGTTATTTTTAGAAAAAAAGTTTATATTTGTAGTATATGTTTCGTAGAGTGCGTGTTCCTGAAAAACAAGTTTATGTGATAAACACTTAACAATAAAAATATAATACTATGAAAAAATTGTGTTCTTTACTTTCGGTTTTATTACTCCTTAGCGTTGTTCCGGTAAAGGGACAACTGCTTCACGAGGGCTTTGAGAGTACCTGTGAATTTGCAAGTATGTATGATACTCTCACTAATCATGGGATTACTTATACAAACGCCGGTACTCATTACAGTTCCTTGGCTGCAGTCGCTCCGCTTGCGGGAAGCGGCGGTTTTATGATGTATTGTCAAAAAAATTCACAGGAACAGGTCTCTTTTGTCAAACTGCAAAAATCAGCAGGAGGCATCGGACTTATTCATTTCTGTTACAGAGGAAATACAGAGCCTTCCGGTGCTCAGACTGTACCATTAAAAATTCAAAAATCGTCCGATGGAGATGATTGGACGGATGTGGACGAAATTGAGGTCCCTGTAAGTAATGATTGGAATGTGTATTCCTTCGTTGTTAATGATGCTAATGCACAGTATGTTCGACTTTTTTATAATGTAGAAGCGGAGCCGACATGGTCGTATCCGATGCCAACTTATGTCGTTTCTATTGACGAACTCTATATAAGCGATAACGGCGTAGATCCAAACTTTGCGTTTAATGTTACTGTTCCGGCAAAGGGGGTAAAAACAGCGATAGGCACTCCGTTAAATTTTAATATTACACTGACAGGCGCAGGTATTCCTGAAGCGGGTGTTACATTAAATTTAGAGGCACCCTATTCCACAACTGAAAGTATGCCCATAACTCCCACAGATGGAAGTTTATCTAAAACCGTTTCCATAACCTTTAATCCCGATAAATACGACAATAAACAGAATATGGCAGTAATTGTCGACACCTTGGGAACATTTTACTATGTGTTAAGCGGTACAGGTTTACAGCGCAATATTTACGAAGGCTTTAACGATATTGCCGATTTTAATAGCACAACTAAAACGTATCACGGCTGGAAAATCGGAGATGCAAACGACTACAATGGAGACATAAGCGCACACGGACCGCCGTTTGAGGGAACGCACTGTGCGTTAGCATCTATGGGCAGTATTATTTCACCCGAAAAAGCAGGCGGTATTGGGGAAATTGCATTCTGGTACAAAAATTATAGCACTTATAGCGATGCTACCTTTACAGTTTCGGTATCTTCCGATGGTGAAACCTGGACCCAACTCGGCAATACGATTACTGCCACTGCCGAATATCAGAAATATTACGCCAAAGTTGACAGTGTCGGCGGCAAATATGTAAAAGTGTATTCTTCAAGTTACAGCCAGCTGTGTGTAGATGCATTTGAAATTTCACCGTCAGGAGAAAAAATTCCGGGCGTATCCGCTCAAGAGGTTATAACATCATACACAGCAACTCCGTATCAATTTACTGTTCCGATGGAATTTGCCGGTGTTTCGGGGCTCGTTTATCTTACAACAAACGATACGCTATTCACCCCAACCCGCGACAGTGTTGATGATCCGAGCGGTATCGTTCAGCACAGTCTAACCTTTACCCCCGCCGCTGATGAAGATTTTGCAAGTGCCTCTCTTACTGTTTCCGGTGGAAATATTGCCAGTATAAAAAATATACCGATAACAGTATATGAGGAATTAAGCTCTGTAAGCGAGGGCTTCGATTCGGTTTGGGGTAATGAAGATTATAACACAGGAAACTATCTTACATATTACGGCTGGAAAATTGAGAAAGGTGCGCGTTATGCAAATGGGGGAGTAAATGGGTATGGTGACGGTGCTGTTGTCCTTTCTGATAAAGGTATTGTTTATCCGCGTCCGCTGAAAGAAGGCATTGGCGATATTGTTTATTATGCAAAACCGAATGGTTGGAGCAATGGTGCGGTAAAAACATACGTGTCCGAAGACAGGAAAATATGGATAGAGAAAGACAGTGTCTTTTTAACTTCGGGAGGCAGCTATGAAAAGCATGTCATTGTTGTTCAGAATAATAATGCCAAATGGGTAAAAATTGTTGCCGAGGGCAGTTATGCAGGTGCCACCGAAGTGGTATCTCTTGACAACATAAGCATAATTGAATACGGAGAATTTGTTGCAGATGTTAAAAATGTTGGACCAAATGTTGTATCGGTAATTGCTTCTACATCCACTGAGGGCACTTTTACGTTCAGAGGTCATGGATTTTCAAGCAATCCGACAATTACCCTAAAACAGGGAACGGCGTTTTCTATCAATGGAAAAACAGATACCGTTGTGAATACGGCAGATATTAACGACAAAGATTTTGTCCTGCCTGTTACGGTAAATACAGCATCAGGCACATCGGATACAATAGTTATTTCAGGCGGCGGACTTGAAAACGATATTTCGTTTATTGTAAAAGCGGTTGTTTTTGTTGAAAATGCTTTTATCAATTTCGACGAGGCATGGGAAGGCAGTAGCGAATACTGTTCCCCAAGCGGCACTACCATTGATGGTTGGGCTATAGTAAACGGATACCGCAATACGGAATCGGGTTCTGTCGGCTTTGGCAGTGCCGGTTGTCTGTCGCTTTGCGATAATGGCTCTCTTACAACGCCTCCTATGGCAAACGGTGCAGGCGATGTTCAAGTATTTATAGCTCAGTATTCCGACGGCTCGGCAAAAATAGATACGTCTGCCGATGGAATTAACTGGGGCGAATTTTTAACATTCCCTGTTACAGGCGGTAACAATTACAATGTTTATACCATTACTGTCGGAAGCCCTACCGTACAATATGTTCGTTTGGGCAGTAGTTACACGCGAATAGAAAACGTCACGGTAAAGGAATATGGCGGGCAAATTCCGTACATTACACTTGGCGCGGCTCCTGAAGTTCAGGCAGAAGTGGGAGAAGTTAAAGAATTAAAAATTCCTGTTAGCGGTTATGCTATTTCCGAAGATGTAACAATATCCTTTAAAACAGGGGAATTTTTCTCTGCTTCTTTAAATCCTGTTCCGGCAGACAGTTTAAACAACAGAGAATATAATTTGTCTGTTTTATTCTCCGCAACAGCCGATGCGGGAAGTTATTTTGAAGATGTTGTTTCCCTTACAAGTGCCGAACTTGGTGTAAATTACGATATAAAAGTCAGTGGTATTGTTTTGCGGCAGTATATTTCGCAGGACTTTGAAAATATGACTTATAACAGTACTGACTGGAAATATTACGGAGATGGCTGGTTTACAGACAATGTAAATTCAACAGGCGGTGCAGACAATAGCAAATGGGCATCATTAAGTTCTTCCTACAAAATTCTTTCTGTTGCCAAAGCAGGCGGGGTAGGTGAAATTTCCTTTGTTTATGCACAATCATCTTCATGGCAAGATGGCGATTCCAAAGTGATTATAAATACGTACGAAACACTTGACGGTGAGGCAACGCAAGTCGATACTTTTACTTTTTCCAGTAAAACACTTACCGAAAAAACTGTATCCGTAAGTAGTCAAACTGCAAAGTATGTAGAATTTAAAGTTCTTTCAGGCGTCAGTGTGGGTTTTGACAATATTTTGATAACCCCTTACGGTAAAGGTGTTCCGGCAATTGCTTTGCAGGACATAGACGGCAGCGGCTGGGTAGAGCCGGTTATTTATGCTTATTCGGGCGAAGAAAAAGAAGTGGAATTTAAAATATTGACAACTAATTTGGAAGGCACAGAGGTTGGTTTCAAATTTGTCGATGAGGGTGCAGAGATAGAAATCAGTCCGTTAAATTTTACTCCTGCTTCAAATAAAGACAGTGTAAATATTACAGTTACCTGGACAGGCGGCGTTTCTACCGATGCAGTGTTGCGTGTTTTCGGCTCTGTTACAAAGGATTTCCGGATTGCCCATTTTGTTACATACGCCGACACAATAATTGAGAATTTTGATGGTATTGAGAATATATTAACCACAAATTCAGGATACACTATTGATCCCACACCTTTCGGCATAAAGCATGGTTTTGTGGCTGAATGGTGTAAAGCACTTAAAATTACAAATAGTGGAGAATATGGATATGGAGTGTGTATTGTTTCACCAAAAGGTGGTGTAAAATATATCGGTGTACTTACTTCGCCTGAAAAATTGCATGGTGTCAGTGAGATCAAATTTGTTTACAGTTGTAATGCCAGAGGCGGTGTCATTATTCAGGTTTCGGAAGATGGCAGTATTTGGATGGATTTGGACACCATTGTCGCATCCAACAGCGAGATTAAGAAGTATTCCAAATCGGTTGATTATCCTGATGCAAAATATGTTCGCTGGCAGGGTTATGGTGACAGTGCAACTTACGATGACTACGACTCGCGCGTTATTATAGACAGTGTATTCATAGCAGGTTTTCCGGTACAGCCATATCTTAATCTCACAAATACGGTTGAGCCGCAATACGTAAGCAGTACAGAGCCTTTGGAAATTGAGATTTCCTTAGAGGGCGAACTTATTGCTGACGCTTCCGTATCTCTTCTTAACGGTAGTAACGGTTTTTCCTGCGATAAAGAAAAGATTACCGTAGTAGAATTATTGCTCGGTGACCAAACCGTTACTTTTAACGTTACATTTACCGCTGCGGAAAATGGCAACTATAAAGATACTTTGCGCATTGAGAGCGAGGGAGTAGCAACACTCGTTATTCCGCTTGAAGTAACACGAACGGTTGTAGCTAACGATATTGCCCGCAGCAGCAATAATCTTTCATGCTATTTTACCGAAAATGCACTTAAAATCAAGGGCGCGGCTAAAGGTGAGTATATCAGAGTCAGCGATGTACTTGGAAAGGTGCTTTATACCGGTAAAGCGAAAGGCGGCAATGAAGTAATTTATACAAATTCCCCGCGTGGTGTTTATATGATAACAGTCGGCAATAAAACGGTGAAATTATTGAAGTAAAAACTGTTAAAATAGAAACCGTTAAAATAAAAACCGTGTACCAAATATTAAAAGTAGCCTCTTCTGTTTTTGGGAGAGGCTATTTTTGTATTATCACAATGATTACGTTGTAAACAGACAATCAAGAGTTATATGAAGACAAAAAGAAATTCAGTATTAGTTATATTGGCAATATTATCGGCAGCGGTAGCCACCGTAACAGGACAGGGTATTGTTGTAACACCCGCCGATCCTTTTTTTGAAAATTTTGAAACAACAGAAATAAACACACTGCCTGACGGTTGGGTCGCTACTCATATTACAGGTACAGGAAGTTTACAGGGAAAGAACTGGACAGTTGAAGATGCCGGCTATGGAAACATTCTTGCCCATCGTTTTGGGGCTGTCGGAAATATAGACAGGATAAGCACCCCTGCTTTTAATCTATCTGCTCTGTCGGGTATGGGAGTACGGCTTGAATTTGAACATTCGGAAATAGAGTATGCCGGTGAGTGCGATACGCTAATGGTGTATTATAAAGCGGGGGAAGCGGAACCTTTAGTGCAATTAGCAAAATACAGCAGCAATGGCAATGACTACTGGGCTTTCGGCGGAGGGCTTGTCAGTGCTTTTATCAACTTACCTCAGGAAGCCAAAGTCAATAACGTAAAAATTATTTTTGAATGGAGAAGTGCGGATAAACACGGAGTAGTAATAGACAATGTAGTTATAAGAGCTCTTGTGGCAAATGAGGCGTCTTTAACTTCTTTTACAGCCCCCGCAGGAAACGTTATCACTAATGCTTCTAATGCCGAAGCCGTAACTGTAATGGTTAGGAACTATGGAACGGATATGCTTGAAAATTTCAATATAAGTTATAAAATAAATAATAATCCGATTGTCACCGAGAGCGTTACTGATTTTAATTTGGCGTCAGACCAAAACAAAAGTTATACTTTTAACAACAAGGCAGATTTTTCAACTGCCGGACAATATACCTTGCGTGCGTGGATAGACCTTGCCGGCGATATTGTTAAAATTAATGATACTGTTGAAAAAAATATAACCGGCATAAGTTGCCTTGTCGATAACTATCCGCTTGTAGAAAGTTTTGAAAATATGTTGGATGAATGTTGGAGTTATTATTCGGCAAATATGGAAAATACGGAAGAATTGGGGTGTTACTATATGGATGGCGAAATAAATGGAGATTACGCAATAGACGGAGATTGTGTTTGGCGGTTTTCCTCATATACACCTGCTTCTAATAATAAAAGTTACAGCCAGTATCTTATATCTCCGCAGCTTTCCACAGATAAGGTAAAAAACATATCTTTTTATTGCAAATCATCTCTATCCGGCGGGTCAATCAATGAATCGCTGTCTGTGGGCTATTCTACAACAGATAATGATACGGCAAATTTTACATGGCTTGCGCCTTACGGACCGCCTGTTGAAGGTTCATGGAACAGATATATTGAAAACGGTATTCCCCCTGCTGCAAAATATATTGCCGTAAAATACATGTCAAAAATAAGTTGGTACAGCATATATATTGATTCATTAGTTATTGACGGCGTGTATGCTTCCGAAGCGGACCTTGAAGTTGCGGCAATTACATATCCGGATTTAAACAATTCGGACCTTTCCGGTGCGGAAAGAGTTGTTGTTACCGTAAAGAATAATGGTTATAATGCTGCAAGTTCTTATAAGATGTACCTTTCTTTAGACGGAATAATAGCAGCAGAAGAAAATTGCTCCGATTTAATAAGTCCTTTCAGTACTCTCCCTTACACCTTTACAACTCCTGTAAACCTTTCAGCCGCAAATACTTATAATATTAAAGTATGGGCGGAAATTGCAGGCGACGCCAATCATGCCAACGATACTGTAACAAAAATTATTAAAAATAAAGTTTGTTTTATATCTTCTTTTCCGTATAAATTTGATTTTCAGGAAGATAATTTTGATCTTTTTGGTGGTTGCTGGCGCAGTTTGTTCGGGAATCCGGATAATTTCAACAGTCTTTATACCGGAATATATTACGATACGATTGGAGTAGGAGATACAAACTATTTTTGGGGGTTTCTTTCGTACTATACAGTGGATAATGGCGACTATTCCGCACAGTTGATTTCTCCCGATTTGGCAGTTACGGCAGATAATAAAATATTTTCCTTTGACTTTAAAGCAGGGAATGAAAGCAAGCCGGAAATATTTGCTACAGGCTATATTTCAAGCACAGGTACTTTGATTTTGTCAGATACGGTGACTACTGCCTCTAAAGAATGGACAACTTATATTAACGCCGATATTCCGAACAATGCAAAAAATATCGTTCTAAAATACATGAGTTCCAAAAAGGATAATTTATTTGTGGACAATATCATGATTAGTTTGGCAAATACGGATCTCAGTTTAAATGATTTTGTAAATTTAACCGAGAGTTTTACCGTTCGGGTCGGAGATACGGTAAAAACACCTGTTGCCGTTAGCGTTATAAATAAAGGTAAAGCACTGCCTCCGATGACAGCAGGATTTGGCTATAAGGTTGTAAAAATTTCGGGAGTAACACCTGTAGAGGTAAAAAATGTTTATCAAATTTACGAAACAGATATTGCAGCATTAAGCACATTTAATTATATATTTGCCGACAGTGCGGTATTTACCGATACGGGAATTTATGAAATTCGCGCGTGGGCTGCAGCACCGAACAATACAAGTACCGATACGGTAATAAATGCCGAAATAGCAATAGCAGCAGGGACAATTGCTACGGACCTTATTGTTGAGGATATTACCCATCCTGCCGCTTTGAATAATCAGGATCTTTCCGATGCAGAGAGAGTAACGGTTACAGTAAAAAATAACGGTTATAACGACGCCGTTTCTTACAGGATGTGTCTTTCCGTAAACGGCGGCGCACCGGTTGTTGAAAATGCTGTTTTGCCGATAATACATTATAAAAGTATTTCCTATACATTTGAAACCCCTGTAAATCTCTCATCTACAAACACTTATAATCTTAAAGTATGGGTAGAAATTGCAGGTGATTCCGACCGCGCCAACGATACGGCAACGAAGACAATAACTAATGTCGGTTGTATTATCAGCAGTTATCCGTTTATAGAAAATTTTGAAGATGACCTAACTGTGTGTTGGAAAGACTCTTCGGCAAATGTGGAAAATGCGGAAGAATTGGGTCGGTTTTTTTATGACGAAGCAATTAACGGAAGTTATGTATGGCAGTTTTCCTCATACAATGCGGGGGCTTCAAACTTTGACCAGTATCTTATATCCCCGCAACTTTCTACCGATAAGGTAAAAACCGTATCTTTTTACTGCAAATCATCCGGACCCGGTGAATCAATTTATGAATCGTTATCTGTGGGCTATTCCGTTACGGGTAATAATATTGCGGATTTTACGTGGCTTGCACCTTATGGGCAGTTGTCTGCAAGTTCATGGACCGAACATATTGAAAACGGCATTCCTCCTGCCGCAAAATATATTGCCGTAAAATATGCATCAACAAAGGACTGGTACGATATATATATTGATTCGTTGGTTATAAACGGTAGAGATCCTGTTGCTGCCGACCTTGCAGTTACGTCAATTGTTTCCCCCGCCGGAAATAATACGGATCTTTCCAATGCAGAGCAGGTAACGGTTGCGCTGAGAAACTGCGGCTCTGTAACGGCAAATTCTTGTAAGATATATCTTTCAGTAAATGGCGCAACACCTGTAGAGGAGATTTCCACAATTCCGATAGAGCCTTACGGTAATCTTATCTACACCTTTACTAACCTTATAGATATTTCCGCAGAAGCCGCTCATAACATTAAGGTATGGGTAGAGATTGCAGGCGATGCCGACAACACAAACGACACTGCAAACAAAACGGTTAAAAATAAAGTCTGCCCCATACACTCTTTTCCGAACACACTTGACTTTCAGGAAAACACTTATGATTTTCTTGATTGCTGGAGTTTTTTAATGGGAAATCCGGACAATCCGAATATCGGTCACACAGGATTGTATTATGATGAAAATGATGATAATTATTTTTGGGGATTTCTTTCATATAATACAGTGAACAATGGCGATTATTCCATGTATTTGGTTTCCCCCGATTTGGCAGCAACCGCAGAGAAAAAAATATTTTCTTTCAATTATAAAATCAGTCCGGGAAGTACTTCCGACGAAACATTTGCTGTGGGCTATATTTTGAATACGGACGAAGTAATCTGGTCATACACAATTAGAACCACCGATACGATCTGGACAACTTTCGCCGATACCGCTATTCCGGGCGATGCAAAAAAAATTATTTTCAAATATATGAGTGATAACAGGCTGTTCCTGTTTGTAGATAATTTTGTTATTGATTTGGCGGGTGCGGGTAATTTTGCAGAGATGCCTGTAACGGCGGAAATTAAAGTGAGTGTTTATCCTAATCCTTCCGACGGAAACTTCAGAGTGGATGTTGCAGACAGGACCAGGATGGAAATAATCAATTCCGGCGGTGTGGTGCTGCAAAGAAAAACAGTTTCAGGCTCGTCGGAATTTTTACTTCGCACGAAAGGGTTGTACTTGCTTCGTTTTATTGATGAAAAAGGTAATACAGCCGTTCGCAGGCTAATTGTAAAATAGTTAAAACATATTCCATATTAAAATTTATACACAATGAAAAATTTTTTATTCCTTTCCTTTTTTGTCTGCTCTTTTTTGCAGGCGCAACAAACTTCTTTCTTCAATGATGACTTTGAATCAGGCATTAACCGCTGGACTGTTCGTGAAAATGACGATGACCCATGGCGCACATGGACACTCTCAAGCGAACAGTACTGTTCACCCAACCATTCTGCATTTCACGATTACTTATCGGAGGGGAATCGGGCGTATTTAATAAGTCCGAAATTAGATCTTCTTGCTTCTCTTACGATAAAACTTTCATTTTCTTCGTTAGTAGAGCTTCCCACTAATATTGGGAACAGTCATGTCCGCATATATACTGATACCGCAAATATTGCAGGAGGAAGCACGAATTATACCGAATTGTGGGGACCGCGCACCTACAATACAGATGAACACTGGCAAAATGTAACGGTTGATATAAGTAATTTCGCAGGACAAAGCATATTTATTGTTTTCTTTTATGAAAGTACGGGTTTTTTGGCGCATAAATGGTATATAGATGATATTTCCATATTCGGATTAGCCCGCTATGACGCGGGAGTAACTGCTGTAAATTCACCCAAAACAAATGTTAATATGGGAATGGAGCAAGTTTCCGTTGCGCTTAAAAATTACGGACAAAACGCTATAGGCAATATTCCTGTTTCATATACTGTCAATGGGGGTACTCCTGTAACGGAAATTTACAGAGATTCCGTTTATTCCGAAAACGAGGTGATTTTTACTTTTGCAGAGAAAGTAAATATGAGTTCGGCTGATACTTATAACTTCAAGATATTTACATCTATTCCCAATGAGGAAAACTTCAGTAATGATACGTTTAATGTGAAAATCATAAATTACGGCAGCGACACTGTTCGTGCATTTCCTTTTTTTGAAGGGTTTGAAGATACTGCCAAATTACGGTATTTTTGGACAGAGGAGTATATTCTGAATCCTGCCATTGCGCGGGATACGATAAGATTGCCATGGTCTTTTACGGACGGATCGCTTACCATGGATTCACGCATTATACCTCATGCTCACAGCGGCGCATTAAACGCTTGTTATTCCGACTGGTTTGTGCCGGTAGCGGCTTATAATCGCCATAGAACAAAATTGATAAGTCCTGTATTGGATTTGTCCGTATTACAGGCTCCTTTGCTAAAATTTTGGCATGCTCAGCGTCTTTGGGCGCCGGGTTGTTTGGATACGCTTAAAGTATATTACAGAACGTCCGAAGAGTCGGCATGGAAATTGCTTTACACAGCTGATATTCCGTTGGAAGACTGGACGAATACAGTATTGGAACTTCCGGAAAAATCAAGCAGTTATTACATCGCTTTTGAGGGTATAACAAACATTGGTTCAAGTGTGGTGCTTGATGATATTTCCGTAACTGAGGGTGAAGGGATTGATCTTAGAATGATGTCTATTCTCTCTCCTGCCGCAACAGGTGTTGATATGGGTATGGCAAAGGTGAAGGTGTTGATAAAGAATACAGGTGTTCAGGATGCATCCGATATAAATGTCGGCTTTAAGGTAAATGGTGTTTTGGGTGCGAAAGAAATTATCACCGGAACATTACACACTTTTGAGGAAATGGAATATACTTTTAATGCTCTTGCCGATATGACAAGAGAGGATACTTTTCTTCTCGAATGTTTTGTAGCACAGGCTGGAGATGCCGATAACAGCAATGATACTTTTTCAATGACTGTCCGGAATTTTGTACATAAAGCCATTATGGGGATTACCGATACGGTAAGAACTTGTGATGTTGATTTTTATGATGATGGTTTAAACGGACCATATAATATTGGTTACGAAATAGAAACTCAGACGGTTGTTTTTTATCCGAATGAGGCGGGCAAGCGAATTAAGGTTGCTTTTGATACAATACTTTTATCGCCGTTTTATGTGCTGAGCCAGATTCCGATTTACGGCGATTCGCTTATTGTTTATGATGGGGATAATATTTCGGCTCTAAACCGCATGGGTACGCTTCACGACTCAATGGGCAGTGTTACGTTTGAATCTTCTGCGGTAAACGGAGCACTTACATTTGTGTTTTTAAAACAGAGTGCGGAACCTTCGCAAGGCTGGCATGCAACAGTGTCCTGTTCGGAGCCGCCGCAGAAAGATGCGGGGATTTGGCGAATTACGTCGCCTGTAAAGGGCGGCGAAGCGCAGTCAAGTGTTACTGTCGCCATTAAAAACTTCGGCAGCAATACGCTTTACGGTGTGGACGTTGCATATAGTTTTAATAATGGTGCTATTGCAAGAAAAGTTACCGAGCATTGCGCAGATACTTTGCCGGCAGGCGAAATAACATTTTACACGTTTGAACGTTCGGTTGATTTAAGTGCTTACAGCGAAGATTATAAACTGACTGTATTCACTCAGTTGAGCGGTGATGAAAATACTTCAAATGATACTCTGCACAGTAAATATTTTTATCGTGAAGATATTACCCTGCACGGTTACCGTCTTTGGGATATTTCCGCAAGTGGTTACGGCGCAGTTAGTTTTAACACGAACAATGCTTCATCGGTTACAACTGAAAACAGTTATAAAGATGACGGCACAGGGGTAATTGTTGCGGGTGCGCCTGCGGCTTCCGGCATTTATGCATATACAATGGACATCAATTCGCATGAACCGAAAAATTTTGTAAAACTTGACCATAATTGGAATGAGATATATAAAATATCTGTTTCCGATGTTCCTTCCGATATGGCTTACGATTTTTCCGAAGAGTGTATGTACGGTATGAAGTATGATGTAGCCGGTTCATCACCGCAACTGCTGCAAATAGACCTTAATACAGGTGAAATGACTGAAAAATATTTAGAATATATTATGACTTGCATAACTATTGATTCTAACGGTCAAATGTACGGAATAAGCGACAATGGTTTCTTTTGCAGGATAGATAAGGAAACAGGTGCGGTTAACGTAATTTCACATTCGGGAATTTGGCTTTGTACACTGTTTCAATCAATGACGGTTGATTATAATACGGGTCGTATATTCTGGATTAGCGGTGAAAAAGGTCTGCTTTTTGAAATAAACCCGACTACGGGTGCTTTTACGGATTTTGGTGCAGTTGGCGGCAATTCGGAAATATCGTGCCTGTTTGGCTCTGTTCCGAGCAGTTCCACAAATGTTGAGTTGTCGGGTTATTCCGGCGGCAGCAATGTGGATTTATATCCAAACCCGCTTCATGAAGGGCAAATACTGACGATAAATGGTGTTGCAAAAGCGGAGCGAATGGTAATTTACGATATTCAGGGGAGATTTGTACGTGCGGCTGTCGGCACAGGGGAAACCTTGCGTATTAACGGTCTGCGTAAAGGTGCATATATCGTAAAGGCAGGTGACAGAGTTCAGAGAGTTATTGTTCGCTGAAATGAACAATAGTAACACTTGCTCTCTTAACCTCTCCGCCAAGTGAAGGGTGCAGTTTGGATAACTTAACGGTTATTCGTGTTACCTGCGGAAACACGTTATGAACGCAGTTAAGAATGCGGGCTGCTGCATTTTCAATTGTTTTTGACGGTACGGACATTTCTTTTTTTACAAGTTCATATACTGCGGCGTAATTTACGGTGTCCTCAACTCTGTCTGTTCTTTCAACTTGCGATGTATCTGTTTCCATCTGCAAACTTACTTCAAATTGATTGCCGATAATATTTTCTTCTTCAAAACAGCCGTGACAGGCGTGAAACATCATTTTTTCAAGTGCTATAATTGCCATAATTTGCGATTTTATGTATTTTGAACAAATTTACATATAAAAACCTTTTATTCGCTACGCTCATCAGGGTCAACGCATTTAAAATCTTTAAACAATTGATTATAAGGCATTTATGAAGATTATTTTTGATGAAAATTTATAAAAATTTACGCCTATAATCCATTCATTATCAGCGAATTACCTCATTTAAATGCGTTGACCCTG
>JAIRNR010000071.1 GCA_031257915.1 Bacteroidales bacterium | reverse complement strand
TTTGCTGTCGGGTTTGCTGTTATGCTGAAGTTTTTGTTTGATGTTGATTTCAGTAATGCGGGTAATTCTTCGGCTACGCTTATTCCCGAGCCATTGCCGAGAGTGCCGTCTTCACGTATATTTTGTGCATACAGGTATATGTTGTCGTTTCCGCCGTTTTTTCCCCACAGTGCTATCCACTGATTGTTTATGTATGGCAGCGTTTTTAATGCTTCCGAGCCGGAAAGTGTTGTGAAAGTTGTTTTCCACAATTCGCTGCCGTCTGTTGAAGCGTGTTTTTGAGCATAGCCAGTGCGTGGGTAATTTTCCAAATAAAAGAAGCATGGATTGCCGGCACTGTCTATCTGAACCGATGGATAATCTACCCGCCGTTCGAGCATTGGGGCGATTAGTATGCCGTTTTCATTCCACAGTAACTCACCGCTTAAATTTATTTTTTGACCCGTTATACTGTTCCATGTTTCGCCGCCGGTTGATTCGCGCCAGGTGTAGTATATGCATCCGTTTGCTTTGTCATATACTCCCGTCGGGGAAAACTGGCGCGTGTAGGGGGCGTGTCCTAATTTTACGCCTGATACGCCGTTTGCAAAAACAAGTTCGCCGTAGCGGTCTATGTAAGAGCAGAAGGCGTCTTCATACGTATCTCCATCAGGGTCGGCAGACCAGCTTACTATCGCGCCGCGCTCTACAGGCAGTACTGTCAAGCTCGGCAGGGTGTATGACGGGAAGCCGCCTCTGTTGTAAAGCTCTGTATGTTCCCATGCCGTATTTCCGCCGGCACTAAACTTTTGGGCGCAAATTGTTGTGTTTGACAGCAATGCGGCACCTGACATATAAACAATGATAAACTGACTGCTGCCGCCGTTTACAAGTGTTGCCAAATGTCCCGCAGGCGACAGGTCTTTAACCCACAATACTTCGCCCGACGAAGATATTCGTGCTATTTTTGTTGTGCTTACGGTGGTAGAGTTGAATAAATCGTCTTGCAGCCAGGCTAATACAATGCTCCCGTTTTCGAGTGCTATAGCGTTGCTTAACGCTATCAGCGCGTGTCCGGACTTATCTATGGAAACTCCGGTATCACCCCATATCTGTACACCCTCTTTGTTTATTTTGTAAACAGTCAGGCTCATCTTATACCATTTGTAAAATCCGGCGGGCCACAGTGTCTCGAATGTGTCGTAGCGGCAGTCGGGTACGTTTACATATATATTGTCTTCGTTGTCGATAAAAAACAGACTGATATTTTCCATAACGTATTCGCGGTTGGGCGTGTTTGCAACGATAAGAGGCTCGCTCCAGGCGGGTGTTCCGTCGGAGTTGTAGCGCATCAATATATGTTTTATTGTGAATACCGTGTCTTGATAAATAACTGTTTCAGACGGATTGTTGTAGTAAACCACGAAGCTGCTGTCTGACATCATACGGGAACTCCAGTCGTACACCGCTTCTGTTGATATTTGGATATTTGCGGCAGGGTTGTCGGACCATTGGGCTATTGCCGGAGTTGCTGCTGCTATCGCTATTATCAATAATAGTTTTTTCATGTGATTATAATTTGTTTTTAATGTGACATATTGAACTTACAGTTGAAAGATGCGTTTACAGCCGAATTTGAACCGTGTATCGGACTTTTTATCTGTTCGATTTATGTTTGATGTATTGCTTGTGTGTTTGAATATGGGAATTGTATATTTGAGTGCAAGAGGTGCGTATTTGATTGCATAAGATGCGTGCCTGAACGCGCGGGATGCCTGATTGAATACGAATGTTGTGTAGTGGCGGTGGGAGTTGTGTATTTGAATATGTAGAGTGCGGGATTGAATACACGGAGTGCGGGACTGAACAGGGGTGGTGCTGATTCCGCTGTATGTTGTGTTGATGTGCGGGTATAAAACGAGGATTCGGCGTGTGGCGTCAAATATTAGAAACTCTGGTAAAGTACTGATTATTAGATAGTGGGGGGGGGGGGTAAAATTATTTACTGTCAGCGTGTTAGATTCGCTGAACTTGCCTTTGCTTTGGCTTGTTGTTTGTACGGCAATCTTCATTTTTGTTTCTTTCTAAATTTCTAACATTTGGAAATTTAAATCGGGGAAACACGGTACAAAGATATGGATTTTTTTTCAATTTACAGATTGTGGATTTTGGGAAAACCTGTGTAAGCGCATTAAAACATCTGCAATAATAAAAAAAGAACAGGAAAAATAGTACCTTTGCACGATGTCCGATTTCACCCATCTACACGTACACACGCGGTATTCCATTCTTGACGGAATGTGTTCTATCGACACGCTTGTAAAAAAAGTTAAGGAAGCAGGAATGGACGCGCTTGCCATTACCGACCATGGCAATATGTACGGCGTTGTAAAATTTGTTTCCACGTGCGAGAAAGAGGGTATAAAGCCCATTGTGGGCTGCGAAATGTACGTTGCGGAAAATTCGCGTTTTGATAAAAAAGGTACAGAGGACAGAAGCGGCTATCATTTGATTGTTCTTGCGAAAAACGAAACAGGTTATCATAATCTTGTCCGCCTTTGCTCAATTGGCTTTCTTGAAGGGTTTTATTACAAACCGCGTATAGACCGCGAATTACTTGAAAAATATCATGAAGGGTTGATTGTCGCTTCCGCTTGTGTGGCGGGTGAAATACCGCAACTTATTTTAAGCGGACAGGACGAAAAACTGCACGAAGCAATTACATTTTTTAAGCGGGTTTTTGGTGATGATTATTATTTTGAATGTCAAAATCACGGCTTGCCCGAACAGGCGACAGTACGCAAAAAAATAGCAGAATTATCGCTGCAATATGGAATAAAATGTATTGCAACAAACGATATTCATTTTGTTGATAAAGACGATTACAAAGCGCACGAGATTCTCATTCGCGTTAATACGAATACCAAGATAAGCGAGTACAACAAACTGTCATATACAGGGCAGGAATATATGAAAACGCCCGCCGAAATGTCGTCTCTTTTTTCCGATAATCCCGAATGGATTTCAAATACAAGGGAGATTGTAGATAAAATAGAAGCGTTTAAAATAATTCGTCCTGTGCTTTTGCCCAAATTTGATATACCTGCAGGATTTCAGTCGGAAGATGAATATTTAAAGCATCTTGTTTATGAAGGCTCAAAAGAACGTTACGGCAATCCTGTTCCCGAAGCAGCATTAGAGCGTATTAACTTTGAACTTGAAACGGTAAAGGCGATGGGATTTCCGGGCTACTTCCTTATAGTTTGGGATTTGATAAAAAAAGCGCGTGAAATGGGTGTGCGTGTCGGTCCTGGCCGCGGCTCTGCTGCCGGTTCTGTTTTGGCGTATGCACTTCATATCACAAACCTTGACCCTCTGAAATACGGCTTGCTGTTTGAGCGTTTCTTAAATCCCGAACGTATATCACTGCCCGATGTTGATATTGATTTTGACGATACAGGACGTGAAAAAGTTATAGAATATGTACGTGAAAAATACGGACAAAAAAGAGTTGCACAAGTAATCACTTACGGCTCTATGGCTGCAAAAAGTGCGCTTAACGATGTTTCGCGTATTCTTGAACTGCCGTTGCCCGAAGCGCAAAAAATCTCAAAACTAATCCCGCCCACGCCGGGTATAACATTAAAAAAAGCATTGGAAGAAGTTGCGGAATTTTCCAAACTTTATCAGAGCGATAAAAAAGCACACGAAATAATTGACTACGCTTTAAAACTTGAGGGATGTAACCGCAGTACGGGAGTTCACGCTTGCGCAATGATTATTGCTCCTGAGGATATTATAGATTATGTTCCCCTTGCGTCGGCAAAAGATTCCGATATGCCGGTTACTCAATATGAGGGTTCGTATGTTGAGAATGTCGGACTTTTGAAAATGGATTTTCTCGGGCTTAAAAACCTTACTATTATTGGCAATGCGTTAAAAAATATCAAAGAGCGGCACGGAGTGGAAATTGATATTGATGAAATTCCTCTTGACGATAAAAAAACATTTGCACTTTTCGGAGATGGTGAAATGACAGGCATTTTTCAATTTGAATCTGAGGGAATGAGAACGTATTTACGCGAAATGAAGCCGACTGTTTTTGAAGATTTAATTGCGATGAATGCTTTGTATCGCCCCGGTCCTATGGGATATATTCCCGATTTTATCAGACGAAAGCATGGCTTGGAAAAGATAGAGTACGACCTTGATGATATGAAAGAAGTGCTGGAAGAAACGTATGGAATAACGGTATATCAGGAACAGGTAATGCTTTTGTCCCGCAAACTTGCCGACTTCACCCGCGGCGAAGCCGATTCGCTTCGTAAAATAATGGGCAAGAAAAAGAAAGAAGATTTGCCCAAGTGGAAAGATAAATTTTTGACAGGGTGTGCAAAACATAATTACGACCCCAAAATTTGCGAAAAAATCTGGAACGACTGGACAGCATTTGCTTCTTATGCATTCAATAAAAGTCATGCTGCATGTTACTCGTACATTGCGTATCAGACGGCATATCTTAAAGCGCATTATCCGGCAGAGTATATGGCTGCTGTGCTGACAAGCAATCTCGGTAATGTAGAACAAATTGCATTTTTTATTGACGACTGTTTACATCAAAAAATAAAAGTTCTTTCGCCCGATGTAAATGAAAGTAAAGGCTATTTTTCCGTAAGTAAAGATGGCGGAATACGCTTTGGAATAAATGGTTTAAAAGGCGTTGGTGCAGGCGTTGTAGAGAGTATTGTCAGTGAACGAAAACAAAACGGCGAATACAAAAGCATAATTGATTTTGTTACAAGAATTGATATGAAATCAGTAAACCGCAGGGTGATAGAATCTCTCGTAAAAGCGGGTGCGTTTGATGTTTTCGGTAAACCGAGCCGTCATGCGTATTTTTATAAACAGCGCGACGGCGATCCCGATTTCATAGAACAACTTTTACAGTTTGCAAGAAAATCTTCTCAGAA
The DNA here is from genome assembly GCA_031257915.1 of Bacteroidales bacterium. Classification (GTDB taxonomy): domain Bacteria; phylum Bacteroidota; class Bacteroidia; order Bacteroidales; family P3; genus JAIRNR01. The sequence continues at coordinate 62,244 of JAIRNR010000071.1, read as the reverse complement.
TACCGGTATGGCAAGTTTGTTTGACGACGACACAGCCGGTTCTGCTGCCGAGCTTGCACTGCCTGAAATGGAGGAATGGTCGGAACTTACAAAACTGAAGTACGAAAAAGAAGTTGCAGGATATTATATATCGGGACATCCGTTAAATAAATATTCTATGGAAATAGGGCAGTTTGCTAATGCAGGCTTGCGTAAAATGGACGAAGTTATCAAGGAGCCGTTGAAATTTGTCGGACACAGTTTTAAATTCGCCGGTCTTGTTGCTTCGGCAGAACATCGTCAAACAAAATACGGAAAAGATTTTGGTGCAATGACCATAACCGACAAAGAGGGGTCTATACGGCTGACTTTGTTTGGTGAAACGTATATGAAATTTCGTCATCTGCTCGTAGAAAATACTCCTGTTTTTATTTTGGGAACCGTAACCCAGCGCGGGTTTGGTGATAATGTAAATTACGAACTCACAATAACGGAAATGTTTTTGCTCGATGAATTGCTTGACAAATATACGCACCACATAAGATTAGAAATAGATATTGACGACATCAACCCGGAACTGACAGAGGGATTAAAATCGCTTATAGAGAAATATCGCGTAGAAAGAAAAGTTACAGGTGGAAAGTCCGCCGCAACAAGCGCAAAGGCAGTGAGCGATATAACATTTATCGTTAAAAATGTTTCGGCAGGTCTTTCAAGCACAATGCCGTCTAAAGACACCGTCGCCCCTTCGTTGTTTATACATGATTTGCAGGAGCAGCAGTGGGCGGAGGTTTTGGATGTAAAACTTTTGTTTTTTACGTAACTTCGCTCTGTAACTATTACGCAATCGTTATATGACACAAATAAGAAAACCATATAAACTGCCTGCAGGAACACAAACTTTTTCTAAAATTATAGAGGAAAATTATATTTATGTTGACAAGACGAAATTTCTTGTTGATATGATTGACAGCGGCAGGGTTTACTTTTTTTTCCGACCGCGCCGCTTTGGCAAATCGTTAACGTGTTCCACTTTTGAGGCAATGTTTAGTGGACAGAAAGATCTTTTCAAGGGGCTGTATGCAGAGGAATTTATGAATCGCCCCGATTATTACGCTTCTCCTGTAATACGACTTGATATGAGTAGAGTTACAACATATAAAGATGTTGAGGGGATGGAATACTCAATAATCCACATGCTCAAAAGCATTGCGGAAAGTTTTAATATAGAACTTTCCGAATATAAACAATCAAATGTCGTATTTGACGACCTGATAAAAGCAATAGCGGAAAAACACGGTAGTATAGTATTGCTGCTTGACGAATACGACAAACCATACACCGATTTTTTTACCAAACCCGAAATAGCGGAACAGGTGCGCGAATTGTTGCGCAATTTTTATGTAAAAATAAAAGTGAATGATGCTTGTTTTCGTTTTGTATTTATAACAGGTATTTCTAAATTTACAAAGATGGGTGTATTTTCGGGACTAAACTCGCCAATTGATATTTCACTGAACGAAAACTATAGCGAAATGTGCGGCTATACACAAGAGGAACTTGAAACATATTTTTCCGACCATTTAGACCAAACAATGCAAAAGTTTCAGATTACAAAAGATGAACTTCTCGCAAAAATAAAAAATTACTACGATGGTTTTTGTTTTGACGGTATTCACAAACTTTACAATCCGTTTTCCACACTTAGTTTTTTTATAGAAAAAACTTTTGCAAACTATTGGATGACGAGCGGTACGACAAAGGTCATAGCCGATTATTTAAAAAATAAAAAACTTACGGTAGAAGAGTTCAGAGAAAAACGCATTACTTTAAGTTTTGCTCACGACCCCGGCGAAATGGACAGTACTCTGCCTGAGGGCTTTTTCTATCAATCGGGCTATCTGTCGGTAAAAAGAATTGAGGGTGATGATTTTATTCTTGACTACCCAAATACGGAAGTGCTAACATCTATGTCAAGATTGCTTGCAGCTAACATTGTTGGTAATGGTGCAATGGTGAGTTTTATTTCGGATATAACCGCCTATATGAACAATGGCAGCGTAGATGCTGTAATAGATATATTTAATGAATTGTTGGCGGCAATACCTTATGATGATTTCAGCAAGGCGGCGAGGCAGAAAGTCCTGTTGGAAAACCTTAAATTTCCCGCTCAGGAGTGGCTTTACCGTTCAACACTGCTTGCATTTGTACGCGGCACAGGTCTTAGAGTTCAGGGCGAAGTACACAACAACAAGGGCAGAGCCGATATTGTGATGACAACTTACAATAATCTCACATGGATAATAGAAATAAAAGTTGCATATACGAGTGAAGATGTTCCCGCCAAACTTGAAGAGGGTAAAAAACAATTCAGAGAAAACGATTACTCCGCACCTTATGCAAATCCCACATCAATAGTTCTTGTAATTGATGACACAAAGAGGCAGATAGTAAGTAGGGATGTGTGGTAGAAATACCCTTAAACAGTCATAATATCGTGTTCTTTTTCAGCAAGAATATTTTCTGCTTTTTTGATGTAATTGTCCGTTTGGTCTTGAATATCTTTTTCTGCTTTTTTGCCTGAATCTTCCGACAAACCGTCTTTCGTCATTTTTTTAATTTCTTCGTTAGCGTCACGACGAGTATTGCGTATAACAACCTTGCAGTTTTCGGTTTCGGTTTTGCACATTTTTACAAGTTCCCTGCGCCGTTCTTCGGTAAGCGGCGGCAGAGATATACGGATAATATCACCTGTGTTTTGCGGAGTAAATCCGAGATTTGCCGCTAAAATTGCTTTTTCAATTACACCAAGCATATTTTTTTCCCATGGTTGTATAACAATCTGTTTCGCGTCAGGCGTATTGATTGCCGATACCTGTTCAAGTGGGGTCGGATTACCGTAATAATCAACTTTTACACCCGCAAGCATTGACGGACTTGCTTTGCCCGCACGAATTTTTGCAAGTTCTTTTTCAAGGTGTGCAATAGCACTGTTGAGATGTTCTTTTTGTTTATCAATGCACGCTTTTACGTCTGCTTCTGTTTTCATACGAGTATAATTTGTTTTTAACAGGTTGTATGAAACTTTCGGTTTAAAGCCGCGCCCATAGTCAAGTTTAATCGTTTTAGATAATCAGTATCCTGGGTGTCGGCTTTTCATATACAACCCTGACTGCGAAGTTACAAAATAACTACAAATTTTCTCCGCTGTAAAATCGCAATATCTTTATACTGAAAATAAACTCGTATTTTGCTTGAATGTACTCAGAATGACTTTTTTCCAGATTATTTTTCGCTTGTTGCAAGTCAAACGAAGTTGCTTTGCCCATACGAAAACGTTCCTTTACTTGGCGAAATACTTCATTATTGGCTTGAACTGAAACATTTGCCGAGTTATAACGCTGTCTTGAGGAATTTGCTTTAAGTATTGCTCGTTGAATTTCTTTAAATAATGCTTTCTTTGCATTTTCAATCTCTATTTTTTGCTGTTGAATTTGCACTTTTGAGAGTTTTAGATTATTTAATGTTTCGAGCCGATTAAAGATAGGAATACTCATTGATACACCAATATAACTACGCCAATTATTCGATAGTTGTTTAAAGAACGATGTTGTATTTAGAGTTTTATCTTTGAAATAATAATTATAGGTAGTAGAAGCAGAGGCGGATAAAGATAAATTCGGATAATAGCTTGCTCTTGTTGTGCCGAGTGTTTTTTGCAAACTTTCAAGTCGATATTCTTCGGACCTTACATTTGGCAAGAATGCAAGCACATTGTCAAAAATAACAATGGGAATAGTAAAGGAATCTATATCAAATAATGGCGTTTCAATATCAAAATTATCAAAATCAATTTCGAGTATTTGCATCAAGTCTAATAATGCCAACTGCAAATTATTTTCGGCATTTATTAAATTGTAATCGTCATTCGCTTTTTGGGCGCGAATTTCATGAAGTTTTGATTGCGGCTCGCGTCCACTGCCAACTAATTTTTCAACAGTTTTTTCAAGTGTATCAGACAGGGTGACTTGTTCTTGTGCTGTCTTTTTTAATTCCTTTTGTATGAGTACGTTTAGATAAAGTGACACAACGTTTAATGTAACATCGTTTTTGATTTTTTGTAAATCTTCAAAAGATGCCATTACGTTACTTCTTTTTGCTTTAGTATTGCTTACTGTGCGCAGTCCGTCAAACAATAGCATATTTAATTCTACACCTGCATTCGCCGAATTGGAAATATCTTTTTCAAAACCATCACCTAAAGATGCGTTTATGTCAGGTAACCAATCACTACGTGCCATATTTAGAGATGTTTCATTACTTACAACATTAAAGTTCGCTCGTTTTATTTGTATATTATGTTCCAGTGCATAGTCTATACATTGCTGTAATGTCCAAACATCAGCCGTATTTTGTCCGCTGACTATTTGAAAAAAAACAAATAACATAACAAAAAACAATAGAAAATTTTTCATTACCATTACTCAATAATTCCGTCTTTCATAAAAACAATTCTATCTGCCTGCCGCGCAACGCTATGTTCGTGGGTTACAATAATAACCGTTGTTCCCTGCTCATTTATGGAACGAATAATTTTTATTATATCATTAGAGGTTGCGGTATCCAATTGTCCTGTTGGTTCATCTGCCAAAATAATTTTTGGGTTGGCCACGAGAGCGCGTGCGATAGCAACCCTCTGTTTCTGTCCACCCGACAATTCATTTGGAAAATGTTTTGCGTGATTTAAAAGTCCCAAATTTTGCAAAATATCCATTGCCTCACTATTTCTTTTTTTTCGCTTTATGTTTCTATAATAAAGTGGTAGAGCAACGTTTTCGACAATGTTTTTATATGCAATTAAATTTGCATTTTGAAAAACAAAACCAATAAACCGATTTCTATAAGATGCCATTTCCACCTTGTTCAACTCCTTTGTTTGCTTTCCGTTTAAATAATAATCACCATTATCATATTTATCAAGCAATCCGATAATGTTCATCAAAGTTGATTTTCCCGAACCTGACGACCCCATAATTGCAACCATTTCGCCACATTTTATATGTATATTAACGCCTTTAAGAACGTGTAGCTCAGTGAATTGTGTTGTGTATGTTTTATGGATTTGATTCAACTTTATCATAATTTATTATGATTTGTTCTTTGCCATTAATACCTTCTTTAATTTCAGTATAAACACCGTCGGAAATTCCAAGTTCTATTTTTTTGTGAATTGACGTTTTACTTATCGTGTCCAACACATAAACAAAAGATGAGTCATTTTTATAATCAATATATTTTTCCTCTATTGACAGTGCGCCTATGCTGCTACTCAACGTAATTGTTGCAATTGCCGAATATCCGGAACGTAAGACAGGCATTGTATCTGTTATTTCAAATTCCGCATCTAACATATATTTTACAATTCCGTTTTCTATTTCACCTTTTGAGGCAATTTTTGTTATTATCGCGTGCGTTTGCAGGTTAGGATAAGCGTTAAATGTTATAGAAACATTGTCGTATAAGCGAACGTGGCGTATATATTGCTCTGACAAAAGTGCTTTAAAATTAAACATTTTCATTTCTGCAACGACGGCGACTGTCGTGCCTGCGCTGTAATTGCTGCGCTCGATAACAGAAGCACCAACCTCAAAAGGAATATCTATTATTGTCCCTGCAGTGCTTGCCTTTATTATGTTTGATATATTCTTTGAATGGATACGACCCTTTTTAAGTATGTCTAACTGATTCTGTGCAGAAGTCAAATTTTCCTTTGCTATTAAATAAATACGTTTTGTTTCATCCATTTCCGACTGTGATATTACCCGACTTTCAAAAAGTGTCTTATCGCGTAAATACTCACTGCTGCGGATGCTGAATTCTATTTTTGCTTGTGCTACGACACTTTCTAAACGTTCTATATCAGACGTACTTGGCACTAATTTTACAGATGCTATTGCCGTTCCTTCTTTGACATTATCACCAATGCGTACAAAAATATCCTCTAAAATGCCCGACAGTTGTGATTTTACTTCTATTTCTTTTATGGGAAAAACATTGCCCGAAATACGTATCGTTTCAACAATATCACGCTTTTGGGCTACGGTTGTAGCATAAGATATTCTTTGTGATTTGCTGCTAATTGAACGATAAACGATAAAGCCCAATATGAACAAAAGGATTATAAGAAATATAATTTTTGTAGTTTTCATTTATCCTCTATTTTCGTAACGTATCGCGTCTATCGGCTCTATGTTTGCTGCTTTAAGAGCAGGAAAAGCACCTGCAGTTAATCCTGATAATATCAAAATTGTCAGGGCGACTATGGCAACTGTTATATCGGGCGAAGTGTGCCAAACGAAAATGTTATCTTTTGACATTGATAAAAATTTATCTACCAGTAGCAGTATTCCATTTCCAAGTATTATACCGATTATACCCGCAATTGTTGTTATTATTATGGATTCTAGTAATACTAATTTCATAATTGAGCTAGGTAATGCACCAACAGACAGACGAATACCTATTTCGTTTGTCCGCTCTTTGACTACCACAAACATAATATTACAAATACCAACTATACCACTTATAAGAAAACAAATACCAACCGCCCAAATAAAAAAACGAATACCATTAAATAAACTTTCAAACGATGATGTCTGTGTTTCAAAATTGGCAATATACACTGCCTGTTTGTCGCTATCAGCAATTTTGTACTTATAAGACAAGTGATTTCTTAAATTGTTTTCAAATATCTTTGAATTACTGTTTGAATTTAAGCAAAGACAAAAAGAATTAAAATCATTTTCTTTTTTAATGATTTTCTGAAAACTTGAATACGGCACATATATTGAATTTATTTCGGCGGCACTAAATAAATTGTCATTTTTTATAATGCCTGTTACGCGGAACAATACACCGCCAATGGATATATAATTATTTTGGTCGTTTTCATTTTCTAACAAGGTCGCTGCAATTTGTTCGCCAATAATAGCCACAGGGCGTGATTGCGCAATATCAGTAGAGGTAAACAGTCTTCCATTCTCCTGCACCTGTAAAAGTTTTATGTGCATATAATCAGCACTAATTCCCGAAACGTTAAAGACGCCGCTTTTAGTGTCATTACTCACAAGCGTTGTAACGCTCATTTCAGGCGATATAGCATTTATTTCCTCATAACGCTGTTGCAAACTTTGTAAATAATCCATATCAAAACGAATTTCTCTTTTATCGGAAGTTACGCCACCATAAACATATATGCTTTTTTGTGCAAATACGCTAAAAATATTCATTACTGCTTGCTGAAATCCCTGACTAGTGCCAAGCAAGGCAACAAGAATCAGAATGCCCCAACATATACCAAAGCCTGATAAAGCAACCCTTGTCCTATTGTATTTAATAGAACAATATACCTCCCGCAACAGTTCACGGAATGAATACATATAATAATTATTGCTCTATTTTTGTATGACGAATTTTATCATATTCAATGAATCCAGCCACTAATATATATATTATAGCCACTAATAAAAACACTAGTAGAAACTCCAACAAATTCGATTCATCGGGTAGTTTCAATACGCCAAAAAAGTAAAACGAAAGTAAAATAATTGTCGTAGTTAAAAATTTTTTAAATCCTGCATACAAAATGAATTTAAATTTATCGCCTTTTTTAAAGATTCTATACTCTTTTGAATTAATATTTATAACACTTTTAATATTCTTTTTTATTGTTAAAAGTCGCCATATTCCAAATAATAAGATTCCACCAAAAAGCAAAAAGGAAGTTATTATGCTGTAATCATCTTTAGACACAGCACCTGTTAATATTTCATATAGAAAAAACGCACAAAACGCACTTCCTGCTATTACAAGAAATAGTGCCTCTGATAAAGATTTATAAGCACTTCTTTTTAATTCTGGTTTGAGATTTTTGAATAAATTTTTCATTATTTTATAAAATTAAGATTTAACATATCGAAATGTGAAACAATAAATATAATAATTAAAAATAAGGCAATTATAGCACCATCTATAAATTTCACCTCTTTGCTTTTTTTAACAAGAATATATGTGTACGAAAATATCGCTCCGGCAAAGGTAATGCAATCGGAAATATAAAACTTCATTTCTAATCCATATTCTATTGATAATTTATCAATGGTTTCGATAGAATCTATTGTATAATTTGAAATATTACACATTGTATAAATAAATATCAATAATTTCACTAATTCATTTAAAACATAAAACGAAATATAAGATCTTGCTGATTTTTTATAAATATTATATGGTGGTTTACTTTTTAACATAATTAAACCTATGTATGAAATTGCAATAATAATGAACAAGTATAATACAGCCAATAATCCGGAAATTATTAAACTCAAATAACTACTTATTCTTGCTAAAGATTGTATGTCTTTATTGACATTGTACAATAATATTTCATTTTTAATTATTCCGCAAAAAATAGAAAAAACGAAATAAATCAACAATGAAATTATAACAGATTTTAATAAGCTTTTCATTTAACCATAAGAAATTAAAAGTGTTTCAATAATAGCAGCAATAAATAGTACAATAACGGAAAAGAAAAACAATGTTTTTGAAAAATCAAACTGTATTATATTTTTTCTAAACAAATTAACAAAAAAACAGAAACCGTTAATACCAATTAAACCAAAACATAAGAACGCCGTGATTTCAAAAAATCCATGATAAACAAAATATGGAATAATGGAACTATCTATAGGATTTGACTTTATTATAATACCGATCAACATTCCATTCCAAAACAATATCACGATGCTAAATAAACCACACGTAAAATAACCAAATACTGAAATTAAAACACCTACAATAAGATTTTTAAACAGTATTTTGTAAAAAATGGTAAATTCAAAAGTGCCTACATGTTTAATATCTCTGATATGAGTTGTCACACCAGTCTCTGTTATGCTATAGGCTAAAAGGAATCCAACAAATAAAGCACCCATACAAATAAGTATATTGTATGGGTGTTTTAATTTATACGTCATGTTTTATTATGCTGAACCAACAATAGAACCTATCTTTGCGCCCAGCCAGTAACCCAAGCAAGCACCTGCGGGACCCCCTAAAGATCCAATTGCAGCACCAACACCTGCACCAATAGCACCGCCCATAACAACACCACCTATACCGCCCGCATAACCACCGATCACTCCACCAACGGCACCATAGTTATTAGAGGCTTTTTCACCTACATAATAACTCACAATAGCGCAATCATAACCTACAATAGCACAATCTTGGGATAGTACACAATTTCCTTTTTGTTTAATGGGAGAATTGTCCGAAACAGACACCACTTGTAAGCATACAAGAAAAGCCGCCACTGCAATAAATGTCGCCAAAATTAAACTTTTACTTTTCATAATAATTTTATTTTTATAAGTTAATAATGTGCAAAATTACAGGTAAATCAGCAACAATCAAAACAAATTTGTATGAATTATTTATACACTTTGTTGGAATTTTCTGACAAAATCCGATTCAGTTCATTTGAATACCAATTGAAAAAGTCAAACTCTAATGCGGTGCTTATTTTTTCGAGTAACGCAGTGTTTATACAGGAACTTTTCAAAATATAGTATATTTCGGTGCGGGAACAACAAATCTTTCCAGCCAACCATGAAGGTTTTCTTTCTTTATTCTGCAATACTTCTTTTATTTTGTCGCCTATGTGCAGTGTCTGATTTGTGTTCATCAATAAAAAACGGACTTACTGTGTCCGCTATTGAGGCCTTCAGCTGCCTGTGCAACGAATAAGTAAGCCCGCAATTACGCGAGCGTCTCTTACTTATTCTTGTTGCATCTTGAAATTGCTGAAGTTTCAATAGCAAGAACGAGTTAAACGCTATAAATTTCAGCAAAGATACGTTTTGTTACGATATTTTCAAATATTGGGATGCGTGTTTATTGACTATAATACTCCAAAATTTCAAGACCAATACCCAAAATAATTACTTTCGCAAAAACAAGCGGGGCTGTGTGAATGAAAGCAAAATAAGTAATTTTGCGAAAAAAACACCACTAAAAAAACTAAAATAGTGATATGAAAAGGGAATACACCAATAAAATTAGCGAATGAATAAAGAACTTCAATTTTTAATTTACAGCACACCGCAGGATAATATAAAAGTTGATGCGGTGGTAAAAGACGAAACAATCTGGCTGACGCAAAAGGCGATGGCTGCATTGTTTGGCGTACAGACGCCTGCAATAAATAAACATTTGTCGAATATTTTTGACACTGGCGAATTACAGCGGGAAACAACTGTTTCCATTTTGGAAATAGTTCAAACTGAAGGCAACAGAGAAATTACACGAAAAATAGAGTTTTACAATCTTGACGCAATTATTTCAGTAGGTTACCGCATAAATTCCTCAAAAGCGACAGCATTCAGAATTTGGGCAACACAAACACTTAAAAAGTTTATTATCAAAGGTTTTGTACTTGATGACGAACGATTGAAACAGGGAAAAACAGCTTTTGGAAAGGATTATTCCCGCGAACTTTTGGAAAGAGTCCGTTCCATTAGGACAAGCGAACGCCGTATATGGCAACAGATTACCGATATTTTTGCCGAGTGCTGTATTGATTATAATCGTAATTCAATAACCACTCTCAATTTCTATGCAATGGTGCAAAACAAGTTTCATTACGCCATTGTCGGACAAGCTGCCACCGAAATTATTTATACAAAAGCCAACCGCGATGCTAAAAATATGGGTTTGACAACTTGGAAACACTCACCCGACGGTCGTATCTTAAAATCAGATGTTACAATCGCAAAAAACTATTTGTCTGAAGCCAAAATCTGCCGTTTGGAACGCACTGTGACAGGTTATTTTGATTATATTGAAGATCTGATAGAACGCGAAAACACTTTTACAATGGAAGAATTTGCCGCAAGTGTAAACGAATTTTTATCTTTCCGTAAATATAAAATCATGACCAGTAAGAGCAAAATTTCCAAGCAGCAAGATGATAAAAAAGCGGAATCAGAGTACGACGAGTTTAATAAAACGCAAAAAATAATTTCCGACTTTGATAAAGAGATCAAAAGATAATGTCTCCCCGACTTTAAGACCAATACCCAAAGTAATTACTTTTGCAAAAACAAGCGAGGCTGTGTGAAAAGTCCGTTCTCTTTATTCATCATTAAGTATCTCCTTATAATGATATTGTACGACTTCCGAATCCATATTTAATGAAGAGTATTTTATATAGTTTTTGTATCCTGTATAAATAATACTGCCTGAAATTATCCCGATAAAAATCAAATACGTTTCTAATTGATATGATGGCCATACGACAGAAAAAAATATAATAATTCCAATCGGAACAACACTATACAGTCCGCTCACAATAACGAATTTTCATTTATTGCTTTTCAAAAATAATTTATATATCCGTCTGTTAATACTGACGCGATTTTTGACAAATCCATCTGATTTTTTTGTTATAATACGCCAAAAACCGAGAAAAAATGTTGCTGCAAAAATCACAAAACCCCAAATATCTTTATTCACAGATGACGTTCCTGTTAAAATTCCGTACAGGATATATGCGCAGAAAGCACCACCAGCAACCATTAACATAATGGATTCTATCAGAACAAATTTTTCATATTCCCTCTATTTTACGAATAAACAGCCGCACAGAAAGCATAGAAAATAAAACGCTTACAACAATCAAAATATACACACTTATTGCAGAGTTTACACACTTTATGGTATATAATATTATAAGCGAAATACTGTATATAGATTGCAGAGATATAAATAACCACTTTGCTGTTTTGCTTTTTATTTTGTATTTTTCTTTAAGTGCGGTTACTGCAAGTGCGAATATCATTATGGACACCATCCAAACAATAACAGTCATGATAATATTTATTACTCCGCCCGAAACCATCGCCGCGCCTGCAGCAGGCAGCCATGATAAAGAGATTAGTGCAAATGAGGAACTGAAATCGGGGTCATAATCTCCCCATGCAAACTCATCAAACAAATCGCGTATTCTGCGAAAATCACATTTCTTCATGTTTTATTTATTTTACAACAGTACCAATATTTTCACCGGCAACAACTTTCTGTAAATTTCCGACAACATCCATATTAAAAACATGCAACGTGATACTATTCTCATGACAAAGCGTGAATGCGGTCATATCCATAACCCTTAAATTTTTTTGCAGACAATCGTCAAAAGTCAGAGTGTCAAATTTAACGGCAGCGGTGGATTTTTCAGGGTCTGCGGAGTAAATTCCATCTACACGTGTACCTTTAAGCAATACGTCCGCATGAATTTCCGCCGCCCGCAACGCTGCGCCGCTATCTGTTGTAAAAAACGGACTTCCCGTACCGCCCGCCATAATAACAACATTACCTGCTTCAAGCAATTCAACAGCGCGGCGACTGCTCATTTTGCAGGCAATCGGGTCTATCGGCAATGCCGACAGTATTTCACATTTTGCGCCCGACTTTTGCAGTGCATTTTGCAGTGCCATACTGTTAATCACAGTTGCCATCATCCCCATATAATCACCCTGAATTCTATCAATTCCGAGTGCCGTACCTTGCACACCGCGAAAAATATTACCTCCGCCGATAACAATTCCTGTTTGACATCCGGTATCGGCAACAGCCTTAATCTGCTCCGCGTATTCAAGCAACTTGTCGGCACTGATACCATTGCCGTTTGTACCTGCGAGCGACTCACCGCTCAATTTCAAAAGAATCCGTTTATAAATCATATAAATATTATTTTACTGACAGGAAATCAAATAACAAAGATATTGCAATATATTTATTTTTTGTGTACTTTTTTCCGTTTTTCCCGTACTTTTTTTCCGTTTTTTGGTCTTCCCCGCACTTATTTTGTAATTAAATTAAAACATACATTTTTGGCAATAAACTTGTTTTTTTGCCAATTTTGTATTATTTAACTAAATTTGAAACACAAAATTTAACAACAGCGTTATGAATAATTTTAACAATTCAGATAAAACATCACTTGTAAACTTCCATCGTTACCTTGCGCAGTCCTCAACATTTGAGCCGTTCATTATAGATGTCGATAAGGCAGAGGGCGTGTATGTCTGGGACAGGCAGGGTGAAAAATACTTTGATTTTATTTCTTCGATATGCGTTAATAATGTCGGACATCGCAATCCCGCCGTTCTGCGTGCAATAAATGAACAAATGGAAAAATACCTGCACGTAATGGTTTACGGTGAATTTATTCAGCAACCGCAGATTGATTATGCACAAAAATTATGTTCTCTATTGCCGCCGCAACTACAAAAAATATTTTTTGTCAACAGCGGCTCCGAAGCAATAGAGGGAGCAATAAAACTTGCACGTCTGTACAACAGACGCGGCGAAATTATTTCATTTCGCGGCTCGTATCACGGCAGCACTATGGGCGCAGTGAGCGCACTCGGTAATATGGAAATCCGTAACAGATTTAATCCTCTGTTGCCCTCTACCGTTTTGTACGATTATGGGATGTTTGAATGTATAGATAAAATTACTGAAAAAACATGTTGCGTAATTATTGAGCCGATACAAGCGGGAACAGGAATGACTGTGCCGCCGGAAGGTTTTTTGTCGGCGTTGCGTGAAAAATGTACGTCTGTCGGTGCATTGCTTATTTATGATGAAATTCAGACAGGCTTCGGACGTACGGGGAAGTTATTTGCTTTTGAACATTCGGGAGTAGATCCCGATATTCTCTGCATTGCCAAAGGTATGGGCGGCGGAATGCCGCTCGGTGGTTTTGTTGCAAGTGAAAAACTCATGTCGCTGCTTGACGTGCCGCATCCGCTTATGGGACATGCTTCAACATTCGGCGGGCACCCGTTATCATGTGTGGCTGCACTCGCAGCGTTAAATATAATTGTTGATTTATTGCCGGCACTTGCAGAAAAAGAAGCACGAATACGCTCCGCGCTTAAAGATATTCCGCAGGTGAAAGAAGTGCAGGGGAAAGGACTTTTTCTTGGTGCGCAAATGTCATATACGGAAACGGAAATGAACGCGTTGATAAACCGTTTAATGCAGAATGGATTTATCTCATTTTATCCGCTGTTCAACCATACGGCGATATGTCTTACTCCGCCGCTTACCGTTACTCTTGACGAGATTGACGAAGCGATGTTGCGTTTTCGTACTGCTCAAACAATCGTGTAATATACTTGCCCAAAATATCAAATTCAAGATTTACAACAGTGCCTTTTTTGAATGTATGAAAATTAGTAACGTCATAAGTGTAGGGAATAATTGCAACGGAAAACATCCCTTTTTCGGAATCCACAACAGTTAAAGATACACCGTTAATACAGACAGATCCTTTTTCTACCGTAAAATTTCCGTATGAAAAATCATATTTAAAATAATATTTCCAGCTACCGTCAAACGTTTCAACTTTTTCACATATTGCCGTTTGATCAACATGCCCCTGTACAATATGTCCGTCAAATCTACTGTCCATACGCATAGAGCGTTCAAGATTAACTTCCGTACCAACAACCCACTGCGACAGATTACTGCGGTTCATTGTTTCTTCCATCGCTGTAACAGTGTATTCGGATGTTTGGGGATATAAGCGTACAACAGTTAAGCACACTCCGTCGTGCGCCATACTCTGATCTATTTTTAACTCACCCGCAATATCGGTTTTAAGAGTAAAATGACAATTTGTACCCTCACGCTCAATGCGGGTAACTTCTGCAGTTTTTTCAATAATTCCTGTAAACATAAAACTACCTGTAATTTTTTTCAGCATAAAGGTACGGTTAAGTTAGAGAAAATGCAAATTTATTGCATTTAATAAATTATACTAACTTTGTTATCATGTTTCTTGATGTCCGCCATATTTTTGACTTTTCCATTTTCAGTTGGGCAGTGCTTATAGCATTGTTTGCTGCAGGGTACGGACTGTATTTGCTCTTTAGAAAATTTTTAAGAAAGCACCCGCTGCGCATATTCGGCTTGGGATTTTTATACAGCATTACGATTGCTCTCGGTGTTTATTTTTATGAGGGATGGCGTGAAAAACAAAGTATGATTTTGTTATCAAAAGAAATTTTAGATCAGCGGGACACAGCTTTTGAAAACAAAATTTCATCAATGAGAAATATCCCCATACACGACATTGACAACACTTATCAATACTATGTTACAAGTTGCAGAAAAGATGAAAAACTTCTTATCAAAGACAGTGTGGAAAATTGCAACGAGTATTTTACCCGCAAAATAAAAGACGAAGGCGTAGCAACAGGCATAGATGGACTTTACGCAATGCGCAGCGATTTGTTGCATTACTCATATTTGTTGCATTTGCACAGCGACACGGTAAATGAATATATTGAGATGGGCAAAGTACGCGATATTTATTTGCCTCCCGAATATTCTTACGCGCTTTTTGGTGGTGATAATATTTGGTTTCACCGTGGAGATTTTCTGTATTCTTATAACAGCAAATACGAAATGGCAGATACGTCAGTATTCCGCATCAGTAAAGGGTATGTTCATTATATCGTCAGAATAGACAGTGAGCAGGTGAGGGGAGGCGAGCAGGCACTTGTCATCACAATTCCTGCGCCGCAGTGGTATTTTGTTCTCTACAATTTTTCATTCTATTTTCTATCATTCTTTTTTCTGTTTTTGATTTGCAACCTTTTTACAAAACGTAAATCGTATCTGAAAACAAGCTATGCAAAGCGTTTGCGTAACACAATTTTAATCGTTGTTGCAACTGTTTTTATTGTATTCGGATCCATCGCGTTTTTCTTTATTCGGGAATGGAGATCAAAAGAGGCGAAAGCCGATTTGAAAGAAAAAATGATGATGGTACTTATAGAGATGGAAACGAAGTATATGAATGTTCATGCAGATTCCGCAGATACATTAAAAAACAGATGGAGTGAAGAAATTGATACGTATTCGGCACTTACTTCATCAATTGTCAGAATTTACGGAGTAGATGGTTTATTGCTTTTCGGACAGGATACGATGCCGCAGGAAACATATCAGGCACTTTATGCAAATCAACGCCATTTAGTATTCGTAAAAGATGACAACATGCTTTCCGCGTATGCCCCTTTCCGCAATATATACAATGAGATTTTCGGTTATATTCAGGTTTCTTCAATTACGGATATTAAAGCATGGAATGTTGAAATGGGTGATTTTGCCGCCATATATATCACACTGATTTTTTTATTGGGCATACTCACATTTTTAATTGCATATTTGCTCACAAGATATTTAACAGAGCCGTTGCGCAAAATAAGCGAACATCTTGCGGGAACACGTTTATCAAAAACAGTGTCAAAACTGATACTTGAAGGAAGAAAATTTGAAGATGAAATAAGTGAACTTGTAACGCAATATAACACACTTATCGGCGAATTGGAAAAAAGAGACAAGATGTTACGTGAAAATGCGTTTTCCGAAATGGCACGTCAGGTTGCGCATGAAATAAAAAATCCGCTAACACCGATAAAATTAAAAATTCAACAATTGTTGCGTGCTTATCAGGATAGAAAGCCCGACTTTGAACAACATCTGAAAAAATTTGCAAATATAGCCATTGATCAAATTGAACTTTTAACGAATATAGCAAATAAATTCTCACAATTTTCCGCATGGCAACAGGCGCAGGATGGCGATACGGGCGACAACAGGCTTTGGCAGAAACCAAATATGGAAGTCGGTAATATCAATGAGGAAATAAAAAATATAATATTTCTTTTTTCGGAAAAAGTAAAAATAAAAATGGTTACGGCTGACGAAACGGAATCAATGATTGCTGTTTTTGACAGAAAATTTTTATCACAAGTTCTGACAAATATTATCAACAACGCTGTTCAAGCGATAGATGGAAAAGAAAACGGTGAGATAATTATTTCATTGACGAACGAGTTGGTAAATGATGTGCAATATTGCCGTATTGCCGTCTCGGACAATGGAATGGGGATACCTGCGAAAGATATTCGGAATATTTTTGAATGGCATTTTACAACAAAAAGTTCGGGATCCGGAATGGGGTTACCTATCAGTAAAGTTCTAATTAAAAGCATGAATGGTTTTATTCGTGCAGAAAGCATTGAGGGTGCAGGCAGTATATTTTTCGTATATTTGCATAAAACTTAAATACAAAAACTATGGAAAACAATCAAGATTCCAAGAAGCGTACTGCTCCTGTTATCTGGGGAGTAGTTTTAATCACAGTCGGTCTTATTTGGATGTTATGCGCAGCGGGTATTATCCGCTTGTCCATTGCTGGCTGGATCAGGTATATTGTGCCGTTCAGCATGATTGTTTGCGGTATAATTCTGCTTGTTAAAAACAGATTGTATAAAATAATCTGTCTTTCGGCAAGCATTATTTTGTTTCTATTGCTGTTGATTTTTAACGGCAGTTGCAGAGAACATCATCGCGGGGATTATAAATGTGGATTGTTACGATTTGACAGGCATGAATTGCGCAATAAAGGCTGTCATCATCGTCTTGATGTGAGAGCGAAATTTGATGTGGAATTGAAAAGCGATGTTGTGAAAGTGGAAGTAGAAGCGGGCGCAGCCGAACTCAAAGCAGGCAAAACAACCGAGAATTATTTGGATGTTTACAGAGATGGTGAGCTTAAAGAAAGTTTTGCCGCCGCAGGTGAAAAGGAAATCTACACAAAGAACGGGTATCATGAAGGAGTGGAGTTAGAAATGGCGTTCAATACGACATCTGTGTATGATATGCAGTTTAAACTCGGTGCAGTCGGCTCGGAATTAGATCTTGCGCCGTATAAGGTGCGGAACGTAGAGGTTGAAATAGGTGCTTCCGGTGTCAATCTGACACTTGGCGATAAAGTTAAAAATGTGGGAGTGAAAGTTGAATCGGGTGCCGGCAGTGTTACAATTCGTGTCCCTAAAGGCAGTGGTTGCAGTGTGTTGAGCGAGGGCTTTTTAATTGATAAGGAATTGCCCGATTTTAAAAAGGTTAATGGTGTATATAAAACTGATAACTTTGAAAACGCCGAACAAACGGTAGAGATAATGTTTGAGGGTGCGGTATCAAATTTAAAGATTGAGCGTTATTGAAAACAAATTTGCATTTTGTCTAACTTAATTTGCATTTTGTCTAACTTAATCGTACCTTTGCAGCCCTTTATCGAGATGTAGCGCAGCTGGTAGCGCGCAACGTTCGGGACGTTGAGGCCGCTGGTTCGAATCCAGTCATCTCGACCACAGATTAAGTTCTGCAATTATAAACGCCTCGTTAGCTCAGCGGTAGAGCAGCTCACTCGTAATGAGCAGGTCGAGAGTTCAAATCTCTTGCGAGGCTCTATCTTTAATCACTGTGCAAATTTTCTATGGCGCAACGAATATTTTTTTTCGCATTTTTGCTTTGCCTCTCTATGTCTGTTATTGCGGGTCAAAATGCAGTTTTCAGTAACGCATTTGCAGGGGGACTTAATGCGGCACACTTTGCCTCGCTTGATGTAAATTCGGATGGGCGGGACGATTTGATAGCGTACGACAGAGTTGCAGTTACGGTGAGTGTATTTTTACGCAACGAATACGGCGAATATATTTATTGTGCCGATTGCGCTTCCGCACTTCCGCCGTTGAGGTCGTTCGTGCAAACTGTAGATATAAATGGTGACGGACTTAAAGATATTGCTACGTTTAATGGGGTTTCGGGTATAAATATCTATTTGAATTTATCAAACGACACATTGAAATTCGGCAAACCGATTACTCTTATGGCTTTCATGTACGGAAGTGTGGGTCCACTCTACTGCACAAGTGTTGATTTCCCTGTTTTTGCCGATATTGACGGAGACGGACTTATTGATGTACTTAACTTTTGGGTAGCGTCAACAGGTGATTATTTACTCTATTACCGCAATACTGACAGCGCACGCTTTGAGGTTGCCGACTGGAGTTGGGGATGTTTTTCAGAGGGCAAAGAAGACAATGCTATCACCCTTAACGATTGTGCGGAAATGTCGGCTTCTACTGCAATGGCAACATCAAAGCACACAGGTTCGACGTTGTTTGGCGTACGTACACAGCAGGGCTTGTTTGACTTGATAGTAGGTGATGTCGGCTATACAGGGCTTTACTGTTTGCATAATGGCGGTACGGCAGACAGATCGCGTATTATTTCGTACGACAGTATAAAAACATCGTTTGAATTTCCTGTTGTATCAAGTGTAATGCTTGACGATACCGCGTACTGGATTGTATCACCCTTTACATCTCATCCGTTTAATACGATGGGTGAACAGTCGGTGTTGCGTATAAACCCATTTACACGCACAGTTGTTCAGACGGATTTTTTGCAAAATACAATGTTTGATTTTGGTATATTGTCGCATCCGTGTACGGCAGGTAAGAATTTGTTTGTGGGCAGTTATGACAATGGTATCGCGCTTATAGAAAATGTCTCCGTACAAGCAGAAGGCACTGAATTAACATCTGTAACGAAAAATCTTTGGAATTTAAAAGAACGGTTAAACAGTAAGGCATTGTCGCCTGCGTATAATAGCGATACGCGGGAATTATTTGTAGGAATGGAAAACGGCAGGGTAGCACTTGTAAAGGACAGCACAATAACAGATACTTTTTTTGCAAATATACAGATGGGCAGTTTTGCTGCCCCAACGCTTTTTGATTTGGATAATAACGGCTTTCAGGACATGATAATCGGTGAAAAACGTAGCGGATATTTGTATTGTTATTATAATGAAAACGGCATTTTTAACACATTTGCCGATACGTTAAAAGGAGTTGATGTGCGCGATTTTAACTACTCAAATTTTGGTTATGGTGTGCCGGCATTTTACCGCGATGAACAAAATGAACCTGTCTTACTGTGCGGTTCCGAACAGGGAATAATTTATGAATATAAGCGGGATGTGAGCGGTATATTTAAACGCACTGCCGAATATAATTTAAACACAGGTAAGTTTGTTGCTCCTTCAATTATGGAAGAAAACGGTGAGCAATTTATTATTGCAGGTAATATACGCGGCGGCTTGCAGTGTTTTAGTTTGGACAATATCCTTTTATCTTCAAATGAATCTTCAATAAAAACACCGCAGTATGAAACACCGAAACAGATATTAAAAATATTTTCCAATCCGGTAACAAATGGTATTTTAAATATTTTATCGCAGGAAAAAGTGCAGTATCATATTTACGATTTACAGGGAAAAATACAACAGAGCGGAACACTTACAAGAGGCGAAAACACTATAAAATTGCGTAATACGGTAAGCGGTTTATATTTACTTTATTTCAAAACATATTCCACTGCATACCCCACTGCGGGAACAGTGAAGTTTATTGTTGATTGAATTTTCTCTGTTCTAATTGTAAGATAATCGTAAGGCTGATTGCATGGAATGATGACGGTTGCCGTCAATTAAATTTTCTGCTGTTCCAACAGTAAAATAATCACGGAGCTGGTCGCATGCGGGAACAGTGAAATTCATCGTCAATTAAACTTTCCCCTGCTCTAACTTTAAGGTAATTGTAGGCTGGTCGCAAACTTCAGCAGGACCAAAGTATTGGATTGGACCGGGATAAATATACTCTGTTTCTGTCGCCCAGCGGTCGCGCTCAGCAGCATATACTTTAAAAGGTGCGTCATCTAATTTTACGAGGGCTTTTTGAATAACAGGCTTCATTTCGCCATGGCGTTTTTCCATATTCATCATCATTGTTATAGGTATTCCGCCCGCAATCCATTCGTCGGCAGGTGCGGTGGTATTTCGTACGGAGCTCATATAACCTGTTTTGCCTGCGCTGATAAGACAGGAAGCAGTGTAGCCTAAAGAATAGCAGTAGTCGGCATCGTAGTTTGACGGTGCGGCACAGCGTCCTTCATAACCGAAAAAGTGTACCTGCGTTGCGAATCTGCCCACGTATTTGCCTGTTTTTGCCCACTCGTACAATTTGCGCTGCACCATTTCGGCGAGAAGTTTTTCGGTTTCTATAAGCGATACCTGTACGTTTCCGTGCGGGTCGCGGTCAAGAGTTAATTGCAGCGCAACCTGTTCGGGCAAACTTTCATATAACTTTGAGTTTTCTGCGCTTAATTTTGATATTATGTAAGCACGTTTTTCGCGGCGTTTAATCATTTTAAACTCTGCTTCATTGTTTGCAAGAAAGTCGTTGAGTTCTGCAAGCAAGCACTTCATAGCAGGGCAAAATTCAACAAGCCCTTCGGGGATAAGCACAGTGCCGAAATCATTTCCGTTGGCAGCGCGGCGGGCAACAACAGAGGCAATTTCATTTACAATATCGTCAAGCGACATTCCTTTTGCCTCCACTTCCTCTGAAATAATACAGATATTCGGCTGCACTTGCAACGCACATTCAAGCGCGATATGAGACGCGCTGCGCCCCATAAGTTTAATAAAGTGCCAGTATTTGCGGGAAGAATTGCAGTCGCGCTGAATATTGCCGATAACTTCCGAATATACTTTACAAGCGGTATCAAAACCAAAAGATGCTTCAATCATTTCGTTTTTCAAATCGCCGTCAATCGTTTTCGGGCAACCGATAACCTGTACGCCTGCACCTGTAGATGCATAATATTCCGCAAGGATACAAGCGTTAGTATTTGAATCATCGCCGCCGATAATAACGAGTGCGGAAATCTTTAATTCACGCAATATTTCAAGCCCTTTGTCAAACTGTTCTTTCTTTTCAAGTTTTGTGCGTCCCGAACCGATAATATCAAAACCGCCGGTGTTGCGGTATTCATCAACAATATCGGCAGTGAGTTCCATATATTTATGTTCTACTAAACCGCTTGGACCAAGAATAAAACCGAACAGACGGCTTTCGGAGTTTAATACCTTAATGCCGTCAAAAATACCCGCAATAACATTATGTCCGCCGGGTGCCTGTCCGCCTGAAAGAATTACGCCAACATTGACAGGTGGATGTATGTTTGCAGCACAGCCGCAACTGCATGAGTTGTCCGTGTCGGCAATGAATTTCAAAACAGGCATCCCATAAATATTGGGAAATAATGCTTTAACCTCGTCCTGATTTGCTACAGACTGCGTTGCTGTGCCTTCTTCAACTTTAAATTTTCCGCTCAGAACGGCAGGCATTTTTGGTTTATATGCCGCCCTCGCGATTTGCAATGCACTTTTCTTTATCATAGTAATTGTTTTTGAACGTAAAAACGGCTACAAAGGTACGATTAAGTTGAGAGCAAAGCAAATTTATTTTCCATTCGCTGTAGCGAAAAGCGTAGAGCAAACTTGTTTGCTCTGCCGAAACGGAGTACCTTCATGAGCGAAGCGAATAAAGGTACCGTATCAATCTTTAGGCACACTAAATTCTTTATCGGCAAACAATGCAGCCAAACCCGAA
The DNA here is from genome assembly GCA_031257915.1 of Bacteroidales bacterium. Taxonomy (GTDB): domain Bacteria; phylum Bacteroidota; class Bacteroidia; order Bacteroidales; family P3; genus JAIRNR01. Next base: position 39,817 of record JAIRNR010000071.1, on the reverse strand, counting down.
ATCTGTTTAAATCGGAGTAATTCATCTTTGTCCATCCCGATATTTTTCATAATCCAGGAATCACTCATCCCTGCTTTTTTGAGTTCAGTTACAATATTTGTCATCAATTCAATGTTGTGAGTGCCTCGAGCGCGGTTATGCCTGATTGTCGAAGCCATACGGCTTGACAGATCTTTGTTTATAACGGTTACCGGCAAAAGTCCTTTCTCCCGCTTATGAATACGCTTTGAGGTCTTCATAACCATATATCGGTGAAAGCCATCTACTAATTCATATTTATCTTCTTCGGGGAGATAATAGCAAACGCACGGCATCGTATAGCCGTCTTCCCATATTGACAATTCGAGAAGATCCATCTCAGGAGGAGCAACAATATTGGGATTATATGCATTCGCCTGTATTTTTTCTATTGGTACAGCCTTCACCGAATAAACAGGACTTGTATATTCTTGTATGTCGTTCATGCAGTTATATTTCTATAAAAGTCCATAATCTTTTTGCGGTTTTCCATTCCCTCTTTGGTCATGGCAAATCCCATGTATTTACACATATGATCGTTCCTGAGAATACATATACACATTCGTTTAAAAGTAGGGAGATATTTAAATTCGGAAATATCAATATCATCCTGATACTCCATTCTGACAGGATATTTATTCGTTTTGTAATTTGTATGATTTAATACTTCAATTTCAATACCGTTTGCTTGCAGTTTCTCTATCGTTTCTTCCGACAGGCAGCCGCCTTTTTTACGCCAAAAATTGATGCTTACGGATAACTTCTGCTGGTAATTCAGGCGTGTTTCCTCAGGCAAAATAGATAAAAGGAAATACATATAACTTTCCCACGTATGTCCCGACGGAAGAGATATGTCTTTTTGTGCAACAGCATTTGTATTACCGTAAAGAGCCGTGAAATTAACACCATTGACACGGCAAATCATTTTACCCCACATATCAGGGTCAATAGCCCTGTAGAGCGACAAGCTCGCTTGTGCCGCCAAAATAAAAGGGCTGGCTACACGCTGTTTTTCCAAATGAACGCCTGCCTGATAATACAAATCATACAACCGGTTGTAATCCCACCCGAAACGACCGTTAGCCGTCCATACATCCTCTGTTTGCCAGTCATGTATCACGTATGCATTGTAAATATTTTTTGATATTTGCTTTGTCCATTTCAGACTGTGATACATATTGTATCTGTTATAACTGTGTATCGTCCGCCAGCGGTGGCTGCTTTCCTGGGTACGTATCCCAACTAAACAGCATGTTCTCTTTGCATTTTTTAATATATGATACCAATGGGAAAAAAGAATGTAAAATTCGGAATCCCACATTGTCGAGTTGTAAAACGGAAAATCTTCTTTTGTATAGCAATTCGGAGGCATCTCTCTTACCCAAAATTCCCTGAAAGCACTGTCCCATGGACGCCAGAATGTTTGGTGCATTGATGTACAGGTGGTCACCTTGAATGGAATACATACGTGGTATACTTCAATTATATCCTGATTCGCTTTCAGTACTCTGTCAACATATTTAACAGTTTCATTGTACTGTATTTCGTAATCCATGTGGAAAACACCAATTTTTCTTTTTAAATTGTTCTCCCGAATATATTGTATGCAGAGATTAAGCATAACACCGCTGTCTTTGCCGCCGGAGAAGGATACATAAATATTATCAAATTCGGCAAAAAGTAACGCTATCCTCTGTTTCGCCCGCTCATAAACGTTCTTTTTCATTTTTGAATACTTTCATTTTTGCATACCTTTTCCAAAAAAGTGTAGTAGAAAAACCATTTTTCTTAAAATCGGGTATATGGCGTAATTGTACGACTGCTTCCAACTCAAAATCAAGTGAAAGAGTATTGACAACTTTTTTAAGTAATGCCGAGAAAACTCTACTGTTATCACCGGCAACATAATAATTATTTATTTTTGCGATTCCCTCTTTCCGTTTTACAGGGATAAAACCAAGGGTGTTGTTGTTATTTACGGCAACAAACCATAAATGATCAGAAGATGTTTGATAGGGATAATTCAAATTGTATTTCAGCACCTCTTCGTGCATTGTCAGATGTGCTACTAAAAAGTAGAGCCTCTGATCTTCTCCTTCTAATTGAATAATATCCACAATCCTATAAATTATAGATTAGCTTTTCTGTATGCAAATTTATTAAAATTTTTGATATACTGAACAATATATAATATTTTTTTTATGAGCAAAACATTAAAAGTCTAATGCTTTAATCATCATTGAGAACTCAAGACGGTTTATCAGAGAAAAATTTCACACATCGGTAGAACTTTTACAGAAAGACCTTAACAAATGGCGAATATTTTACAACGGTGAAAGGCCCAATGGCAGCGAGGAAGTTATCATCCCTTAACAAATGGCTAATATTTTACAACCGTGAAAGACAGCATTAGAAGTATGGAAATATGGAAAGAAAACATGTTGAAACAATCAATTGAAATACGAGTTGCAAATTGAGGACGGTTCGTTTTGCGGATTACACCTAAAATCACTCCACAGTAACACTCTTGGCAAGATTTCGAGGCTGGTCCACATTGCATTTTTTAAGAACGGCAATATGGTAAGCGAGGAGTTGCAGCGGAATACTTGCTAAAATGGGTACAAGCATTTCCTCTGTTTCAGGTATGGCAATACAAAAATCGGACAGCGAACGCACTGTTTCATCGCCCTCTGTAACGATAGAAATTATACGACCTTTACGCGCTCTTACCTCTTGAATATTGCTTACAATCTTATCATAACTGCCTTTATTTGTAGCGATGACAAGCACAGGCATTTCTGCGTCAATAAGCGCAATCGGTCCGTGCTTCATTTCGGCGGCAGGATACCCCTCGGCGTGTATATACGAAATTTCTTTTAATTTAAGTGCGCCCTCTAATGCGAGCGGATAATTGTATCCGCGTCCGAGATAAAGGAAGTTGCGCGAGTATGTAAATATTTTTGAGAAATCAAATATCTGCTCATCTAATTTTAATGTCTGTTCAAGTTTTGCCGGCAGTGAGCATAATGCGTCAATCAAATCTACATATCGTTTTTCGGATATGGTTTTCTTCTCTTTTGCAAGACACAGAGCCATCATTAACAGAACACACACCTGCGCCGTAAATGCTTTTGTTGATGCGACGCCTATTTCAGGTCCCACGTGTGTATATGTACCGCTATGCGTTGCGCGTGGAATAGATGAGCCGACAACGTTACAGATACCATAAACAAATGCACCGTTTTCTTTTGCTTTTTCTATTGCGGCAAGAGTGTCGGCTGTTTCGCCGCTTTGCGAAATAGCAATAATAACATCGTCAGGAAAAATTACGGTGTCGCGGTAACGAAATTCCGACGAATATTCTACCTCAACAGGAATATGCAACAACTCCTCAAGAATATATTCTCCGACAAGTGCCGAATGCCATGAGGTACCGCAAGCGGTGATTATAATCCTGCGTGTATTTAAAAATTTATCTTTATGGTCTATAATTCCCGAAAGTGCAACATTATTTTGTTCCGCATTTATTCTGCCGCGCAAACAGTCGCGGATAGTACGCGGTTGCTCAAAAATTTCTTTGAGCATAAAGTGCGGAAAACCGCCTTTTTCAAGCATGCTCAAATTCATTTCCAACTTGTGGATAAGCGGTGTTTTGCGAACTTTTTCAAGATTGGTTATATCTAATTTTGCCTTTCCATCCGGCAGAATCCGCATTTCCGCAATATCGCCGTCTTCAAGATAAATTACTTTTTGTGTATGCTCTACGATAGGGGTTGCGTCGGATGCAAGAAATAATTCATCTTCACCAATACCTATTACGAGCGGACTTCCCTTACGTGCGGCAATAATTGTGTTAGGGTCGTTCTTGGAAATAATTGCGATAGCATAGGCACCTATAACCTGACTTAATGCCAAATGTACCGCTTCCAAAAGTGATACATTATTTTTTATGCGGATATAATCAATAAATTGAACAAGAACTTCGGTATCGGTGTCACTGTGAAAAGTGCGTCCCTCGTGCAACAGTTCCTGCTTGATTGGTGTGTAATTTTCAATAATTCCGTTATGAATTATTGCCAAATCTTCATTTTCCGAATAATGCGGATGTGCGTTGCACTGGTTCGGTACGCCGTGAGTAGCCCAGCGCGTATGGGCAATACCTGCATGTCCGCTTAAATCGCGCTCCTTAACAAGTTCCTCCAAATCGGAAACCTTACCCCGCTGTTTATAAATAACAAGTTTTTTATTATCCGAAAGACATATTCCCGCACTGTCGTAACCGCGATATTCCAATCTGTGCAACCCTTTTATCAGAATAGGGTATGCTTCTTTTTTACCGAGATATGCTACTATTCCACACATTATTTTTCCTCCCTATTCTACTTTAGAATATATTACTTCTAAGCGCACGCTGTTTTCGCCCGCCGCTGTTCCATACAATGCTACTTGCGAAGGTGTGAAATATCTAATATCCGTGATGGGGGATAGATCAAGATACGGAATTTCCTTCTCCCCATGAAGGAGCAGGTCTTGCATCCAGCGGGTAATATAAATTCTGTATTCCCCCTTTGAGGCATTATACACACCGCCGCTGTTAAAACTGTTATCAATAATACTTTCTAAGCTCGTACTGTTAATATACTTGTACAGATAGATGTTTGCCGGTGGTTTAATCCCGCCGAAAGATATATCTGCAACTTTAAAAACAAGTGCTGCGCGGTTTATTGCTACCGTATCGGTAAAAGCGCGTAAATTGGGTATTTTAAGACGGATTCTGCTGCCGCCGATACTTTCCAAATAAAGATGTTCCTGCTCTTTTGTGCTGTCCCATAAAACGCTCTCTATTTTTGAACCGCTACGGTCCTTTTTTATCTGCGTAAAATGTGTTCCGAGTGCAAAATTGTAATAGGAGGAGGCACTGTCTGCACCTTTTCCGTTAAAATAAACGGTAAGTTGTGTACCGTAACTTGCTTCGGCACTGAAAGACGCAATAATGCTTTGATTTTCGTTTTCGGCGGGTGTTATCTTAAAATAAAGCCCTTTGAATTTTGTCGGAAATTCGGCACTGCTGTCTAATCCTGTTTCTTCAAGCATACGTGCAATTTGCATACCGACAGAACTGCTGAGGCGAAGCCGAATATTCTCCGTTTCCGTTGTGTCGGTTGATAATGGCGGATGTAAAGTTACATTTTCGGAGTGCAGCAGCGGCTCCTTGTATGCAACTTCCGAATGAATATTATACGCGCTGTCTAATTCAGTGCTTGTGCGAATGTCCTCATCAATCTCATATACAGTCAGAGTAAAACTTCTGCCTTGAAGAAAATCGCTATTCTCGGCAAGGGGATATGTTCCCGAAAATGGAATCAGCAAAATTGTGGAATCAATATATTCTGCTTTTTCACCCTCTGTGCGTATGTAAGAGTTGGTACTGTTATACAGAAGCCGTGAAATGAGATTGTATGTTGTTGTCCCGAAAGTCTCGTTGTAAATTGTGCCGAGCATAAATGTCGTGTAATTTTCTATATACAGGGAATCATCGGGAACGGTAAATGCAGTAATATGGAAAGTTGTATCGGTATAATATTCCCCGATATTGCGATCCTTGTTAAAATCATCTCCCAAAATGGAATTCACATCTTTCTTGCAGGAAGATAAAAAGGAAAAAACAAGTAAAACGTACAGCAACGAATGTAATCTTATCATACTTTTTTCTTGGGTGTCTTTGGCGAAAATTTGTCGAAAAATTTGTTGTAAGCATCAACGCTGCTTGTGTCCCCACCGGGATAGGGAAGTGTCGGCTTGTCGGAATTTTTAATAGATTTCAGCACCTGCTCATTTATTAAAGATGGTTTTTCGCCTATAACAATGCCATCGGAATAATCTATTGCGGCACGCATTAAATCTGTGTATGCAAACTTTCCATAAGGAGCAATTTCTTCGTCCGTAAAATTATCAAAACGAAGTTTATCGGCAAAATCATTTCTGAAAGTGCCTTTGTAACTTTCGGAGAAAATAGCGGTTATAATTTTTGCATCACAAAAATATACATCATTGCTATATACCTTTTTTACGTACATTGGAACGAGTGAGGAAAACCACCCCGAACAAAGTATTATATCCGGTTTCCATTTAAGATTTTTCACTGTTTCAAGTGTACCGCGTGCAAAAAATATTGCTTTTTCATCATTATCGGGGTATGGTGCGCCTGCTTTGTCAACAAACTGATTACGTTTGTAAAAATATTCATCGTTATCAATGAAATAAATTTGCATACGCGCTTGCGGGATAGATGAAACTTTTATTGTAAGTTGATGATTTGTATCGTTGATAACAAGATTTATACCCGAAAGCCGCAAAACAGGATGCAGTCCGTTGCGCCGTTCACTGATAATTCCGTAACGAGGCGTAAAAGAGCGAACTTCTTTACCTCGTTCAAGAATCCCTTGCGGCAGGTACCGTCCTAATTTGGATAAAGATGATTCCCTGACATAAGGGAATACTTCCTGACTAATAAACAATATTCTTGTTGTGTCCATAATTTTCACGACTATACCGGTAGCAATGCACTTAACGGCTACTTAAGTGGAGCATAAGGGAGTCGAACCCTCGACCTTTTGATTGCGAACCAAGCGCTCTGCCAACTGAGCTAATGCCCCGTGCGGTATCTGCGGAGTAAAATAAAGCCGCTTATTTACTTGCGACTTATATCTTACAAATATACGGAATTTTACGAAATTTTCTTACCTTTGCCCCCCAAATCAGAAAAATTAAGCAAAAATGAAAACAGTATCTATTAGCGGTTCTCCAAGAGAGAACGTAGGGAAAAAAGATGCTAAAGCACTTCGCAATAAAGGACTTGTACCTTGTGTTGTATATGGTGCAGGCAATCAGCAACATTTTTATGCGGCTGAAAAAGAGTTGTATAAATTTTTTACGACTCCGGAGGTGTTTTACGTTGAATTGGAACTTGCAGACAGGAAAATTACAACGATGATTCAAGAGGCGCAGTTTCACAAAGTGAACGGCCGGCTTTTGCATGTTGATTTCTTTGAACTCTCCGATAATCGCCCCATTGTAATGGGCGTACCGATTGTTATTGAGGGAAGTTCGCCGGGTGTTCTTAAAGGCGGTAAACTTATCAAGAGTTTCAGAAAGTTGAATGTTAAAGCACTGCCTGCAAATATGCCGGAGAAAATAACAATCAATATTTCAGGTCTTGAAATTCTTGACGAAATTTGCGTTAAGGATATTCCGACAAATAATTACACATTTCTGCACGAATCAACAATCACGGTTGTTGCGGTTAAAACGACCCGCAATGTTGTTGATACTCCTGCTGCTGCTGCCGAAGCGGCTCCCGCCGCCCCTGCTGCTGCTGCTCCCGCCGCAAAACCTGCGGAGAAGAAATAAGGAATTGTGTCCGCATTAGATGAGAAGCCCGATATACTTGCAGTATGTTGGGCTTTTTTTCCTGACCTTATTTGGTCTGTTTTCTATCCCCAAAATCATGTACAATAAGCATTTAAAGCAAGCACACAAAATTCAACCACTCAAAAAAGACAACTGAATTTTTTAATACTCAAAAAGGATACAGAGTACTCGTAAATATTTATAATCGGCTCAACTTATAATCGGCTCACTCCTTTACAGTCGTGATCCGCTCAAGCCATTTCACCATTGTGAGCATAACAACCATTGAAATCGCACAAAGCACGAAAAACATTATCCAGCAAACTTCAATAGAATACATACCGTAAAGTAGCGGTCCAATCCAAAGAATACCATTGCCTACCGCTGTTGCAGCAAGCCATAAGCCCTGACAAAGTCCCTGTAAATGTTTTGGCGCAACTTTTGATACAAATGCCAATCCTAATGGTGAGATAAACAGTTCGGCAACAGTGAGGAAAAAGTATAATACAAACAATACCCACGGTCCCATCTTATCCGCTTCCATACCGGTTACTTTGAATACTTCTGCCGATGGATAACCTTTTACATGCGATAATATTGCCAAGAACAGGAATGCCAAACTTGCGATACCCATACCGATAGCAATCTTTTTTGGAGTGGAAATTTCTTTGCCTTTTTTGCTTAATGCCCCGAAAATCCACATTATAAGGGGAGTAAGCAAAATTACGAGTATTGGATTAATTGCCTGCCATACTTCCGGAGGAACAGTTTGAGTTACGATAAAATCTTTTGCAAAAAGTGATAATGATGTTCCGTTTTGGTGGAATGAAAACCAAAAAAATACGGCAATACCCAACACGGCAAATAATGCCAGTATTCTTTGCCGAAGTTCCTTACCCATCTGCAGCTTTTCCGCCTTGCTGTATTCGACGGTTTTATGTGTTTCTTTTTTTGCAGGATTTGGGAATATTTTTTTGCTTGACATAAATATAATCAACGATACAGTCATTGCAACAACGGAAGCAATAAAAGAATAATGTACCCCTGTGTTGAAAATATCCAAATAATTCTCACAAAATGCGTAAAGGTTAGAAACATCAACAGGAGCACCTGATACTTTTTCGGACAGGTTAATCAGATTTTCATACATTCTGGGAGCATCTCCAAGTTGCTCAGCGGTAGCATTGCTGCCAACCATTGCTTCACCGTTGGCAATAAATTTATGACAAAGAGCAGGAAGTTCGGAATTATAAATCAGACTGTGCGATTTCAGCCACCATCCCCTCAACAGCGGGGCAACAAATGGAGCAATAAAAGCACCGATATTGATAAATACGTAGAAAATTTGAAAACCGGCGTCGCGTTGTTTCTCATATTTCGGGTCGTCATACATTTGCCCGACAATTGCCTGCAAATTACCTTTGAAAAGTCCGTTTCCGAAAGCAATCAAAAACAGAGCAAAACATGTTGCAGGCAACAGCCATGCGGTATTTTGCGGAGTGGCTAAAATAGGTATTGACAGTAAGACATAGCCAAGCCCCATTACAATCAAGCCGGATTGAATTGTGCCTTTATAGTTTTGAGTTCTGTCGGCAATGAAACCGCCGACTAATCCCAAAACATAAATTCCGGCATAAAAGTATGAATAAATCATGGAGCCGTATTTATCCTCAATGCCGAATTTAGAGAGTATGAACAACAGTAAAACCGCGTTCATAATGTAATAACCGAAACGCTCGCCCATATTTGAGAGGGCAGCAAGAATAAGTCCTTTTGGATGATTTTTGAACATAAGAAGTAAATTTTATTAAGGGTGCAAAGATACAGAAAAATCCGTATCATGGTTTATATTTTTTTCGCCGATTTTCTGTTCAGTTGTTTTGCCGTAATTCATAGCGTCGGCAAATGGATTTTTAAGCATAATAAAAGTTAATTATAAGCGGTATTAGCGTTCACATAAAGGCATAACAGCGGAACAACACAATGAAAAATAATCGTACAGAGCGGTATTAACGGCAATATTGATCAATAATCCCGCTACCAAAGCAAAGTTCCTTATTACGGTCATACACGACAGCGAACTGTCCGGGAGCAATACCCTGTAAAGGAATTTCCGACTCCAGAATCCACATATCACCATCAATCTGCCGCAATGTGCCGGCGGCGAACTCCGGCGTATGGCGTATTTTAAACGTTACAGACGCGTGTTTCTCAAGCGAGCCGAGTAAATCATCAGTAATATACCGAAACCCGCGCATCCGCACCGTCTTTCCATATTGCGCCGAAGTATCAAACCCACGCGCAACGTAAATAACATTCTCATCAACGTTTTTATCAATCACATACCACGGTCCCCCGCTCAACCCAAGTCCTTTACGCTGCCCGGTAGTATGAAACCAGAATCCCTCATGCTGTCCGAGTATCGCGCCTGTTTCAATATCAACAATATCACCCTTTCGCACTCCAAGATAACGGCGAATAAAATCATTGTAATTTATTTTTCCGAGAAAGCATATACCCTGACTGTCCTTGCGGGCAGCAGACGGCAACTTCTGCGCGGCGGCAATAGAACGCACTTCGCTTTTCTGCAAATCCCCAATGGGAAACATCAGTCGCGATACCTGCGTAAAATCCAGTTGAGCCAAAAAATACGTTTGGTCCTTTACTCTGTCCGCCGCCGTACCAAGAAACAATTGCCTACTGTCATCCTTGTCTATTGCCGTCCCCCAGTAAGGTTTATCCTGACTGCTTTCCATCTCCGCGCTTTTAAAATCGCCGGTGCAAGCCTCGTCCGAATTGCTCCTCATTTCCGCGTTGTCAAAATATCCAATTCCCAAAGAAACCTTACCATCCCGAACAATCCCAATCTGCGCGTAATGTCCTGTAGCAATCTTATCAAACCCGCAGCCATATTTACGTTCAAACGCGCCGAACTTTATCAACTTATTGCACATAACATCAGGATTAGGGGTAAGCCCGCGCTTCACCGTATCAATCGTGTAAGCAACAACCGTATCCCAGTACTCCTCATGCAACGGAACAATATCGAACGGCAGTCCGTATTTACGCGCAATAAACGAAGTAATCTCAATATCCTCCTCACTCGGACAGTCCATAAATCCCTCGTCAGTCTGCATTCCAATCCGAATATAGAAGATATGCGGTTTCAATCCCCGCTCTACAAGACGGTGGACAACAACTGAGGAATCAACTCCGCCCGAAACAAGTGCTGCAATATTCATAAAGAAACGAATAACAAAACTTAAAAACTACTTCATCCGCTCGCCAATAACACGAAGCATATCTTGAGTCATGGCATCCAAGTCGTAAGACGGTTCCCAGTCCCACTCTGTCCTTGCGCAGGAATCATCAATGGAATCGGGCCAGCTGTCCGCAATGTCCTGACGAAAATCGGGCTTATAAATTATCTCAAAAGACGGCAAAAATTTACGAATACTTGAAACAATATCAGCAGGGGTAACGCTAAATGCCGACAAGTTAAAATCAGTATTGTGAATAAGCCGTTCACGAGAAGCATGAAATAAATCAAGCGTGCCTTTCAGACAATCGGGCATATACATCATAGGCAACATAGTATCCTCTTTCAGAAAACACTCATAACGACCGTATTTCACAGCATCGTAATAAATTTGAACAGCGTAGTCGGTAGTGCCGCCGCCCGGCAATGTTACGTTGGAAATAATTCCCGGATAACGTACTCCGCGAATATCCATGCCGTAACGCTTAATATAGTATTTGCCGATAAGTTCATCAATAACTTTCGTCATCCCATAGACTGTTGTGGGTTGCAAAACAGTATCCTGCGGCGTGTTGCTGCGTGGAGTTGTAGGACCGAAAACAGCCATTGACGAGGGTGCAAAAATACGCTTAACGCCATTATCACGCGCAACGTCATACACATTGATACTGCCGTTAGTGTTAATACTCCACGCAAGGTTTGGTTTTTCTTCACCTACTGCCGAAAGAATTGCGGCAAGATGAAAAATTGCATCGGGTTTAAATGCACGTACTATCTCCGTAAGACGCTCCGGTTGCATTATGTCAAGGATTTCAAAAGGACCTTTGGCTGCAATTTTTTCATACGCGCTTTCCGAAAGGTCGGTTGCAAGTACGTTGTTATTTCCGTAAATTGCACGCAGGGCACACGTCAGTTCGGAGCCAATCTGTCCCCCTGCACCGGTTACAAGAATTTTAGTTATTATCATAGAAATTTTTAATGTGTCAAATATGTTTCCAGCATTACAGTTCCACAGTCGGGTGCAATAACCGCCTCATCAAATACCGCAGGCACAAGCACAACTTCACCCTTAACAAACGGCACTGCTTCCGTATTCGGCGTTTGAATAACACCACCGCCCTCGCAGCAAATATAAATCACAAAAGAATCCGTATCGGAAAAATCTCGCGTAAGCGGTATATCGAATGTTAAGTAATTTGTTTGAAAAAACGGCGAATGTACCATAGAATTAACCGTATTTTTACGTGAAGCATAGCGCACCCGACCGCCGTCGGTTCCCTCAAATTTTATTGCACGTAATGCTTCGTCCTTATGCAACTCGCGGCTTTGTCCGTTTTTGTCCACCCTGTCCCAGTCATAAAGACGAAAAGTCAAATCGGATGTTTCCTGAATTTCCGCAAGCAATAAGCCGCTTCGCAGTGCGTGAACAGTACCGGCAGGGATATAATATACATCGCCGTCTGTAACGTCATACTCCTTGAACAGTGAAAGCATTTGTCCTTTTGCAACTTTTTCCTTATATATTTCAGCGGAAACGCCGTCTTTCAGTCCGCAAATCAACTTTGCCTCTTTATCCGCCTGCTTAATGTACCACATTTCGGTTTTACCCAAAACATTACCATACATATCTTTTGCAAGTTTATCGTCGGGATGTACCTGTACCGATAAATCATCATTAGCATCAATCCACTTTATCAAAAGCGGAAACAATTGTCCGAATGAGGCATATACCTGTTCGCCCAACAAATCGCCCATATAAATCTCAATAAGTTCCGGCAACGTATTATTTTTCAAAAATCCGTTTTTTACAACAGACGGATTATCGTCAAGTCCCGATAACATCCATGCTTCGCCACAGTTGGGCAACTTGCCGAAATCAAGATTTAATTCGGTTTTTATTTTCTGACCGCCCCAAATTTTATCAAAAAACAAGGGCTTAAATTTCAATGGATACAACATTTATTCAAGGTTTTGGCAGTAGCGTGTTAAATGCGCTTTGCTTAAATTTCATCGGATACAACATTTATTCAAGATCTTTGAGTCTTATAAAGCGGGAATAAACAAGAAATTGATACTTTAATTTACTTTTTTTATCCGTAAAAATTTCACTTTCTTTCACCACTGCCCAATCGCATGCAAAAATCACAGGGAAAAAAGTATCTGCCTCAAAATCGTGTAATACCTGCGTTATGTAAAGAGTATCTGCCAAATCAAAAAACTGATTATATACTATTCCGCCGCCGATAATAAACACCTGTTCATCTTTCTTTATAATTCGCAACAATTCCTCAATAGACAGGCACACTTCCACTCCGTCAATAGAAAGAGGAACATCACTCAGCACAATGTTTCTGCGGTTAGGCAATGGTTTTACAGGCAGCGAATTCCATGTTCGCAACCCCATAACAACAGTATGTCCGTTTGTAATGCGTTTAAAATACTGCAAATCTTCAGGCAAATGCCAGAGCAAATCACCCTTATTGCCGATTGCGTTATTTGTCGCTACAGCAGCGATAATACTTATATTTTCCATATATATATTTAAAAAATATCTCTGTTCATGTATAAATGGAGATATGTTATGTGTATGAAAGGGCACCGCTTGGGCAAGTCGCAATCTGTTCTTTTAATTCTTCAGTTGTGGCATTTTCAATGTGAACCCACGGATGATCGCCGGGTTTATAAACATGGGGCAGTGTTTGCACACATATACCCGAATGAACACATTTTGCAGGTTGCCAAAGAATGGTGATTTCGCCATTAGTGTAAGTTTTGCTTTTTTCCATAATATTTAGTTTTTAAAGAACTTTCATTCGGTAGCAAGTATTATTCTGTTTTTATTGGCGGATATTTTAAACTGTAATTACTGAACGTTTCTGTTTATAGCAAAACATTTTTCAATTCCGTCAAAAATATTCAATTAAGCAATCTTAAATCCGTCCCGAATTATCTCATTCCATTCAGGATGACGTTTTATATAAACAGCCACGAACGGACAAAGCGGAACTAATTTCATCTTGCGGGATTTTATATCTTCAAGTGCCTTGCCCACAATCTCACTGCCAATGCCGCGCCCTTCAAGTACAGGCGGGACTTCGGTATGAGTAAGATAGATGTCATTACCCGAAATCAAATACTCAATAATGGACTGATGTCCCTCTGTTACTAATTCATAGCGATGTTTCGCACTGTTATCTGAAAATGTGTTCATATACAAATTTACTCTTTTTTCGTTATTTTTGCACGACAGCATAAAGCAGTGTCTGGGGTAAACATTAAAATTTAATGCATTTGCCCTCGTAAACAGTATCTCCGTATATCCGAACTATGAGCAGTATAATAAAAATTTTACCCGAACATGTAGCAAACCAGATTGCAGCAGGGGAAGTTGTCAACCGCCCATCCTCAGCAGTAAAGGAATTGCTTGAAAATGCAGTTGATGCCAAGGCAACAGAAATTTCACTCTACATTGAAGATGCAGGCAAAACCCTGATACGCGTTATAGACAATGGCTGTGGAATGAGTGCGGAAGACGCACAAACAGCGTTTCTTCCGCATTCCACATCAAAAATAAGTGCGGCAGACGATTTGCTGCATATTTCCACAATGGGTTTTCGTGGCGAAGCACTTGCTTCTATTGCAGCGGTTACCCAAATAGAGTTACGCACTCGTCACAAAAGCGATGAACTCGGCACACAATTGGAAATAGACGGTGGAAATATAAAAAATATCAAACAAATTGCCGCACCCTGCGGAACTAATATCAGTGTAAAAAACATCTACTTCAACACTCCTGCCCGCCGTAAATTCCTTTCATCCGACGAAGTGGAATACCGTCATATTGAAGATGTTTTTACGAAAGTAGCACTTGCTAATCCGGAAATAAATTTTTCGCTCTATAAAAACAGTACGCGGGTACTGCATTTGCCGGACGGCACTCAACATTCCCGAATTATTCAAGTGTTCGGAAACGCCTTTCAGCAGCGGCTTGTAAGAGTTAGTGAAAATCTTTCGGATGTGTCAATAGATGGCTATATATGCAAGCCCGACTATACTAAATTACGCAGTAAGCAATATCTTTTTGTAAACAGGCGCAGCGTAAAACATCCCGGATTGAATTACGCAATAGAAAGTGCTTTTGCGGGGCTTATTCCCGAAAAAAATCATCCGGTATATTGCATTTTTATAGAGGTTGATCCTTCTACGATAGATGTAAATATTCATCCCGCAAAAACAGAAATACGGTTTAATAATGAAAGACTTATTTACAGCACTTTGCATGCCGTAGTTAAACATGCAATAGGAATAAATCAACTTTCCCCATCGCTTGATTTCGATACATTTCAAATCCCGCTCGCCCCACGCTCAGGCAATAATTACAGTGCGGGCAATTTCGGAAACAGCAATCACAACGGCGGCAATAGCAACAGTTTTTCAAAAGTGTCGGACGAATTTCGCGAAGCGTACATGAAAAGCATAAAGGAAATTCAAAAAGCCGAAGAAGATATTTTGCAGAATGATATTGAAAGTTTACAGGGAGAATTGCCGTTGAGTGAGCCGGATACAAGTATAATTGTAGATAGCAGCGTTTTTCAGATAGCGGGATCATATATTGCTGCTCCGTTTTCTTCAGGACTTTTAATTATAGACCAGCAGGCAGCGTCCGAGAGAGTTTTGTTTGACGAGTTTTGTAAAAAAAATACGCAAAATCAGTCATCAACAAAATCACCGGCAAAAACACTTCTTTTTCCGCAATCAATAGAGTTATCTGCTTCACAAACGGAAACTTTGAAAGAAATCCAACCAACTCTCGAACTCTTAGGATGGGACTTTTCATGGCTTGGGGGTAATACTTTTATGATAAATGCAATGCCTGAACAGGGCAATGAAAAAGATGTACAAAAAATAATAGAGGATATAATTGATCTGTATATTCAAAAGCAGATGAATGGCGGCGATGAAATGTCAAGTGCGCAAAAAATTGCGGCGGCGGCGGCAAAACGCACATCAATAAAGCATGGTGAAAAACTTCACAAAGAAGAGATGTATTCGCTAATATCCCGCCTGCTCGCTTCATCTAATCCTCATACATCTCCATCGGGACAAAAAACACTGCGGCTTTTATCTCCGGAGGATATTTCGGAATTGCTGTGAGGCAGTATGGTTTGTGTTTTATTTTAAACTATTCTTCCGGCATGGCATATCCCGCAGGCGGCACTAAATTATACTGTTTACACTGTACCCACAACGGAGGCAGTCCGATTTTTGTACGTCTATTGTCAATATCTTTCACGTCATCTACAGGGAGAACATGCATCTTTCCGTCTTTTTTCAATTCACATTGTCTTCCGTAATAACATTTTTTAAATTTGTTCATCTCTGCGTATATATTATCAAAACATGTAACGTAATTATCCAAATGTAAATTGCCTTTTTCTACTTGTTGCCAAAGCAATTTAAAATATTCTTCATAGTCGTCTTTTGTCGTAAATTGAGCTGTATGTATTAACATCCCAAATGTATTAAAATAAGTCCAGGCACTTACCTTAAAGCGAGGTATATCCTTTTCTCTTAACAGGTTCATAAATATTGTTTTTTCGGTATTAAATCCTGCAGTCTGAATCAGTTGCTTTGTAGATTTAGAAGCAGCTTGCTGCCTCATTATTCTGGTATAGATTTCAAAATAAATACATGCTTCCATATATTTATTCAATTCGGGATCTATATGGCTTTCGTACTGATTACGCAGTTCAGGATATATTGTGAAAAATTGCTGCTCTAATAACGAATCTCCTAAATCAACGTCTTGATGATGGTAGATAAGAACAGGCGTAGTGGGATAAATAACAGGCATAGTGTCATCTATTTTGTATCCACACAGTACCATTTCACACTGCGCTTGATATGCACTTTCTTTATCCCCTGCAGCAAGATAACATTTTTTCATTATCTCAACATCCTCAAAAAATGGATAAAACATATTAAATGCTATCTTGAATTTTTCAATTGCTTCCTTATATTCTTTACGCACATAATGTGTTTGTGCTGTTGCCGTCAATTGATAATACTCTTTGTAATTTTGAGAATGTAAAACCGTATTTATCACAATAAATAGAAACATTATTGCCGCCACCCGCTGTTGCTTTATCATTTGCTTGATTTTTATTATTTTAATCGCATTGACCATTTTGGGGTGCATGTAGCGTTGTCCCTTAACGCCAACTCCTACCGCAACAACGCGACAGCAGATTTAATTTGCTTTACTGCAGCAATAAGTTTATCGGTATCGGTGGCGTAGGAAATACGAATATGATTCGGACAGCCGAAGGAATCGCCGCCAACAAGGGCAACGTGAACAACGTCAAGCAGAAAATTCGCCAAATCATCACCACTGTTTATAACGTACTGTTCGTAGCGTTTACCTGTAAGGGCAGATATATCGGGAAAAACGTAAAACGAGCCTGACGGCTTTAACGTTTGAAAATCTTCAATCTTTACAAGCATTTCCAAAAGTGTATCCCTGCGGTTTTTAAAAGTGGTAACCATATTCTGCAAATCGGGATTTTCAGACGGAGCAGACAATAACGCCGCAACAGCTGCTTTTTGCGCTATAGATGAAGCGGCGGAAGTCATTTGCCCCTGCACCTTATTGTATGCTGCGGCTATCTCAACAGGAGCGGCGGTATAACCAATACGCCAGCCGGTCATAGCAAAGCCTTTTGATACACCGTTTATTAAAATCGTACGCTCGCGCAGTGATGGAAACTGTGCAAAACTTTCAAACTTCGTATCATCAAAAACAATCAATTCATAAATTTCATCAGATGCAATATATACATTCGGATAACGTTCAAGCACATCGGCAAGCGCAAGCATTTCCTCGTGCGAATAAACCATTCCCGACGGATTGCAGGGAGAATTAAAAAGCAGCAATTTCGTTTTCGGCGTAATTGCTGCTTCAAGCTGCTGGGGAGTTATTTTAAAATTCTGTTTACCTGTTGTTTGAATAAAGACAGGAACACCATCAACAAACTTAACCATTTCCGGATATGAAACCCAGTACGGCGAAGGTATGATAACTTCCTCTCCGGGGTCAACCATCGCTAAAAAAATATTCATCAGCGAATGTTTCGCGCCGCTTGAAATTACTATCTGATTCGGCATATAGTCAAGTCCGTTGTCGCGCTTCAATTTTGTGCAAACGGCTTGTTGTAAATCAAGAAAACCGGCTACAGGCGGATAATGTGAAAAATTGTCCTCAATAGCTTTAATACCCGCAAGTTTTATAAAATCAGGTGTATTGAAGTCAGGCTCGCCTACGCTCAAATCAATTATTTCCGCGCCTTGTGATTTCAATTCTCTGCTTCTTTTAGACATCGCAAGGGTCGCAGAGACACTCATTGATGCTACGCGTTTGGAAATTGCCTCCATAATTTTATGGAATTATTCTGTTGGAGTTTGCTGCGGTTGTTGAGTTGGAAGTGTGGGTAATCGCAGGGCGTTTTCGTCAACGGAGAGTTGTGTGGAAATTTCATCAGGAGTGCCGCCGCTGTCACGTGGAATTGAGTAAGCAGAAAACAAGCTGAGAAGAAGTATCACTCCGGCAAAAGCCCATGTGCTTTTTTCAAGAAAATCGGTTGTTTTACGAACTCCGAGAAATTGGTTTCCCTGACCTCCGAATGTTGAAGAAAGCCCGCCTCCTTTAGGATTTTGGATTAAAACAACAAGTGCTAAAAGCAGGCAAAAAATAAGGATAATAACAGCAATAAGAATATAAACTCCCATAGTATGATTGTTTTAAGGACTGCAAAGATACACTTTTTTGCCAAATTTACTAACTTTGTGAGTAATGACAACCGAAGAAAGTTTTAAAAAAGTACTTGCCGAATGTCGTACTGTATTTGAAATGAAAATGCACGACTATGGGACATCCTGGCGGGTTTTACGCCCCGCATCAATTACCGACCAAATTTTTATAAAGGCGAGCCGTATCCGCAATGTTCAGGAAAAGCAAACGCAAAAAGTAGAGGAGGGGATTCGTAACGAATTTGTCGCTATTGTCAATTACTCAATAATGGCTCTTATTCAGATAGAACTTCCTCAAAACGAGGAGTGGATCCTCTCACACAGTAAAGCACTTGATCTTTACGACAGTTATGCTGAAAAAGCGTTTTTGTTGATGGATAAGAAAAACCACGATTACGGCGAAGCATGGCGGCAAATGCGCATATCTTCGATTACCGACATCATACTTCAAAAAATAATGCGTGTTAAGCAAATAGAAGACAACGAAGAAAAACTTCTCGCATCGGAAGGACTTGCCGCCAACTATTACGATATGCTTAACTATGCTGTTTTTGTTTTAATTAGGATATAATATAAATATATGAAACAATTAGCATTAGTAGCCCGCATTCTCATGGGCATAGTTTTCATCTTTTCAGGATTTGTCAAAGGGATAGACCCAACAGGCGTTCAGTACATAATGCACGATTACATCGCTGCATACGGTTGGGAATTTCTGAACAGCGTTATTTTCGCAGGCTCATTTGCGCTCTGTATGCTTGAATTTACCGTAGGTGTGCTGCTTGTATTTAACATTCTGCCGCGCCTTACCCTTATTGCAGTTACGCTTATGATGGTGTATTTTACAGGCACAACCCTGTATGACGCAATTTATAATCCTGTTCACGATTGCGGCTGTTTTGGCAGCGCGATTAAACTTACCAACTGGGAAACGTTTTATAAAAACGTTGTGCTTGATGCACTGCTCGCTGTTATTTGGATTAAAAACGGTTTGCACGGCAAATCGCGGCTCGCCTGCAAAAAAGGTTTTATTGTCGGATTTGCGGTAGCATTCGTTTTTCTCGGATTTGAAATTTACAACTATCGTCATTTACCTGTGATAAATTTTCTTGATTGGAAAGTCGGGCGTAGGATGTTAGAGGAAAATCAGCAGCCGATAAAATATTACTTTACATACAAAAATAAAACAACAAACGAAGTACGTGAGTTTGAAAGTTCCGCATTGCCTTCTACCGCTGAATGGGAATACGTTTCACGCAGAGATGAAGATCCCAATAAAAATTACGCAAACATAAATATTCTTGATGAGAGCGGAATGGACGTTACACGCCATATACTTACCGACCCATCTTATAACTTTATAATTGCCGCATACGATTTGGCAGCAGCAGAAGGTGTTTATTTAGACAGTATGATTGCTTTTGCTACAAGAATGGAAGAAAAAGGCTACTACTACATTATTTTAACATCTGCAAGCCCCGACAGCGTAGAAGCATATAAAGCCCGCGCGGGTAATCCGTCTTTGCCCTTTTTATTTGCCGATGATACGGGAATTAAAGCAATGATACGCTCTAACCCCGGGCTTATACTTATGCGAAACTCCGTCGTTATGGGTTTGTGGGGTAAGAGAATGTTGCCTGACGATAAGGAATTGCTAAAAATCATGTTGCCGTAACTGTAATGAAAGACAGTTTCGGTATAACGGAATAAAGTTAAACATAAAAAGAAATTTATTTATATGAGAAAAAAAATTGTTGCCGGAAATTGGAAAATGAATAAAAATTTTCAACAGGCAGAAGAATTACTTAGTGAGATTTCGGAACAGGTGAAAACAAAGGCTACGTCGGATGTGACGGTAGTTGTCTGTCCGTCTTTTGTTTTTGTAGAAATGGCACTCGACCTTTGCAGAGATGAAAAAGAACAGGATATTTTTGCTGTTGGTGCGCAAGATGTGAGTGTACACGATAAAGGAGCATATACAGGCGAAGTTTCGGCAGAGATGCTTAAATCAATGGAGGCGGAGTATTGCATTGTCGGACACTCCGAACGCCGCAAATACCACAATGAAACAAATGCCGATGTTGCGCAAAAAGTAGAAATGCTTTTGCAAAATGAACTTAATCCGATAGTTTGTGTCGGGGAATCCCTTGAAGAGCGCGAAAGCGGAAAATTATTTGACGTTATAAAAACACAAATCAACGAAGGACTTTTCGGATTGCAACCGGTAGATTTTTTGCATGTAGTAATCGCGTACGAACCTGTTTGGGCAATAGGCACCGGTAAAACAGCCACAAGCGAACAGGCGCAGGAAATACATAAATATATCCGCTCACTTATTGAGGATAAATACGGCAAAGAAATAGCGCGTAATATTTCTATCCTTTACGGTGGAAGTTGCACGCCGCAGACAGCTCCGGAATTGTTTTCACAACCTGATATTGACGGTGGATTGATCGGCGGCGCCTCGCTTAAAGCAGAGGATTTTTTGGCAATCATCAATTCATTTGAGAAATAGAAATTGTTGTGGTAAAATATTTATTAAATTGGAGTCGTTAATTTAAACAGTTAATGGTTTTCATTTATTATTTACAAAAATTTAAGTGTACTGTGCGTAAAATTGTCTTTTGCGTATTGTTGGTTTTTCCTGTTGTAGATTGCTTTGATGAATGTACTGCCCGCAGTTCGCAATTGTTGTCTATAACAGCAGCAACAGAAATTACTGCCGCCGACCCCGCAGAGCAGGAAAATCATACGTTTGAAGAATTACTGCTCACATCGCCCGGTTTAACAAAGAGGCAAAAGGCGGAAATTTCGGTTGCAATGCTTGAATATATGTCATTCTATGATGGTTTGGGAAACAGCGGGCAAATACTTGTAAACAGCATTGTAGAAAAAGCGTCAAAAAACAGAATACGTCTTTATCCCGATTTACTTTCTTTTTTTACGACACAAAAAATACTTAACGAATATTATCCAAAAAACAGCAGCAAATGGCTTCAAATTCTCGACAGCCTGCTGTCTGCAAAACGCTTGCAAAATTTCAACAATCTCGTTACCGCAACAAAATTACTTGTAAAAGAAAACACGCTGTACAAAACAAACACGGGAGAGTGGATTGCGGCGCAACTTGATTTTGAAATAGGAAGTGTCGGCGGCGTGACGGACGAACGGAATGCGTCAAAAGTAGTATTTGAGATAAAAACAACCAACGTTATTTGCCGCAGTAACCGTGACAGTATTGTTATAGAAAATACGCACGGATTTTTTTATCCGCTTGAAAATATTTTTATTGGTAGCGGCGGAAAATGTTACTGGCTGCGCAACGGTATAAGTGCGGATACATGTTTTGTTTCCCTGTCAAACTACAAAATAAATACAAATTCTTTTCGTATAGTATGCGATACGGTAGAATTTGTAAATAAAAAACTCTTTGGAAATAAAGTTTTAACAGGCTCATTTTCGGATAAACTTTATTCGGCAGTAAACGCAGAAAGTGCCACGTATCCGCGTTTTCATACAGGGGCAAACGAAAAATTTCTTTTTAAAAATATTTTTGACGGTGTTGATATTTTTGGTTCGTTTATACAACAGGGAAAACGCACTGTCTTTGGAGATGATAAAAATGAAGCAGTTCTTTATATTTACGCATCTGCAAAAAGCACGGTTATAGATGCCGCACCGGCAAGCATTCTAATATCAAAACAATTTGTTTTAAAAGACGATAAAATTTTTTCACCTCTTGCTGCGATGTCAATTTATCTGCAAAATGATTCACTTTACCACAGTGCTGCGGAAATACAATACGACAATAGCGAACAAATTTTTCGTGCAGCAAATTCGGCAAAAATAAATGAACATTTCCCATTTATAACGACATATCACAATTTAATGGTGGACATAGACCAGCTTCTTTGGTACAAAAACAAAAACGAAATTGAATTTGGCATACTGCACATTCCCGGAACACAAAATATAACATCTTTTAAATCGCTCAATTATTACAACGACAGCGAACTTGAAAAAGCAGTCGGCAAAATGGAAGTAAATCCGCTCTATATGTTGCGGCAAATTTCGCAGCGTGTCGGTGATAACGAAATAATGATTTATGATATTTCACGCGCATTTGCATTAGAGCCAAATCGCACGAAGGGCATGCTGCTTTCGCTCGCCTCACTCGGTTTTTTAAACTACAATATTGAAAAAGAAACGGTAACACTTTTACCGAAACTTTTCCTTTATCTTGATGCTTCGGCAGGCAAAAGTAATTTTGATATTATAAGAATTTTTTCACAATCGGTCAATCAGGCTTATGGTCTTATAAATATGGACAGTTTGAAGCTTAAAATTTTTGGAGTACAGGATGTCCTTTTGAGTGAAAAACGTGATGTGTTTTTTATTCCGCAAAATGGAATTGTTACCGTAGGAAAAGACATGAATATAACTTTTGATGGGATTGTTCATGGCGGACGGCTTGATTTTGTTGTAAAAAATGCAATGTTCGATTATAATAATTTCAGAATTGATATTCCGCAAATAGATACACTCATGTTTGTAGTGAAAGAATTTATAGATAATGTATGGGATACAAATTTAACCCGCAGATATGTGCAGGTAAAATCTCCTGTTCATTCTCTTTCCGGTTCACTTTTTATAGACAAACCGACAAATAAAGGAAGCATAGTAAACATTCCCGATTATCCGATGTTCAAAAGCACGACACCCTCTTTTGTTCACTATGAATATCCGTTTATTCAAAATGGCGTATATCTTGCAGATTCGTTTTATTTTATGATAGATACCTTTATCTTAAAAAATCTGACAGAACTTGAAGCAGAAGAATTGCATTTAAAAGGCACGTTTTTTTCGCACTCTATTTTTCCGCCGATTAAGGAAGATTTGCGCGTAATGCGCGATTATTCTCTTGGCTTTGTTTCCACCGCACCGCCGCATGGTTGGACATTGTATAACCGCGCACTTTTTTTTGATACGATACAGTTAGATTATTCAGGGCTTACAGGACACGGACGAATTTCTTATCTTTATTCAAGGACACGTGCATCATCAATTATTTTCAAGCCAAAAGAAATGCTTGCAACCGCTCCCGAATTTTCTATGATGAAAGACGGATTTTCCGCAACAAGAAATTCGGCAGAATCGTTTGCAAATGCAGATATTTCTTATCCGTCAATGACAGGTGAAAACGTCACGCAGCAATGGTTTCCCTTTAACGGCACGTATAAAGTTTCTACGAAAGACAAACTGTCCGGTCAAACTGCTTCCATACACATTTTTGAAGACAGCGGCTGGACCTTTAAGGGCGATTATACTTTCAGCGAAAATACTTCTTTTGGTTCAGGCATATTGTCGCGCAAGGGAGAGGAAAATTTTTCGTCTTCGGAATTTTTATTCGGCAGTAATTCTTTTACAGCGGAAAATGTTGCGTTCAGAGTAAGAAATCCGAAAAACAGAGCACTTTTGTTTGATATTGCAAATATGAGTGTCAATGCTTCGCTTGCCGATGGTACCGCCTCATTCACGCCATCCTTGTCGGATGAGGAATACGGTGCCATGGCATTTTTTTCCGCAAATGAATACCGTGCAAAAGCAGGCGATTTTAAATGGAAGATGAACACTCACTGTATTGAATTAAATACGGAACGCTTTGTGTCAACAAAAAAAAGTTCCGATTCGCTTCAATTTACAGGTAAATATGCGTCTTTCTGCTATAGAGATACAACCTTAACTGTTCACGAAATAAAAACGATAAATGTTGCCGACGCGCGGATAGAACCATTTGGCGGTGAAGTAAAAATTTTTACAGCTGCAAGAATTGAAACGCTTAAAAATGCGCGTTTATTTTTCGGAAATGAAGATGATACTTTGTATTATTTTTATAATGCGACTGTTGATATTTTGTCTTCATCAAAATACCGCGCCGAAGCATTTTACGATTACCGCGCACCGGAAATGGATGCGCAATCAATTTTCTTTTCCGATATAAAACCGAATGCCGCCGGCAAAACAGTTTCTACGACAGATGTTTCATCCGAAGAGCCAATGTTTTTGAATAATGCTTTTTCGTACAGTGGAAAACTTTCTTTCAGTTCCGACAACAAGTTTATTTATTTTAACGGATATGCAAAAATGCGATACGGATGTGACGGAGAAACAGATTCGGATAAAAGTGAAATTTCTTTTGCTTCTTATATAGACCCATCTCAAGTATCAATTCCAATATCTCCGCAAACACGCAACAGAAAAGGCAGACCGCTGCGCGGCGGTTTTTATACGGACGCAAAGAGCGGTGAACCAAAATATGTTTTTCTTGATCCTGTGCTTTCTTCCGACAAACCTGTTCTTGCGGTTCAAAGCGGTTTTTTAAGGTTTTCGCAAGATAAAAATGCGTACATTATCAGTGATTCGTTTGGACATGATGTTCTTACTTGGGAATTAAAGAATTGTATCGCTTCGGCAGTAGGCAATATTAACCTGAATTTGCAAACGGACAAATTGAAAATCTCATTTTTCGGACGTCTTACCCGATATGAAAATACAGGAGAGATAGAAATTCAGGCTACGGCTGCTTTTGATTTTTTCTTTAATGACGCTCTGTTGAGAAAACTCGCTTTAATGATAAATACAGGTATGCGGACTTTACCTGCAGCAGTTTCTGCCGTGCCTTATTTTACGCGGTATTTGCAGAGCAATTTATCAACGCGTGAATTTACTTCCGTAAATAAAGAGATGTCGTCTTTAGGCGCATACACGAAAATTCCGGCGAAATTAAACCATACAATTATGCTTTCGGATTTGTGGATGAAGTGGAACGAAAATTTGAATGCGTACGTTTCAAAAGGTAATATAGACATAGTTTCTCTTGGCGATAATATTGTAAACAAAGGGCTTAAAATGACAATAAATATTTCGCGCTCACGTAAGAGAGATATTGTTGATTTTTATATTGAGCCGGATGCAGGTACGTGGATTTACGGCAACATTACGGATAATGTTTTGCAAATAATTTCGTCTGATGACGACTTTAATGAAAGTCTTGAAGCAATAAAAGAAAGCAAAAGAAAAAAGCGTGGTTTTGAATACTCGTTATCAACTTTGCGTAAAAAAAACGTATTTTTAGGAACATTTGAAGATAACAATAACGACGGCAATTCTTACGGAGAGGGAACTTCCGAAGGAGAGAGCAATTCCGGCGGAGAAGTCAATACGGAAGAAGAGGAGGAAGAAGAAGAATAACAGATATTATTATGAATATTATTTTAATTACATTGGGGCTTATTTTTGCATATCTTATTGGAAGTTTTTCATCTGCCGTATGGCTTGGCAGATGGATCAGAAATATTGACGTGCGCAAATTCGGCAGCAAAAATGCGGGTACGACAAATACAATTCGTGTGCTTGGATTAAAAATCGGGCTGTCTGTTTTTTTTATAGATGTTTTTAAAGGGTGGATAGCCGTATTCGCGGGATTACTGCTTTTTCTGCCCAAAGCATACGCAGAGTATTCGGATTATTTTGAAATAGTACTTACTATTGTAGTAGTGTCGGGACACATATTTCCGCTATATACAGGGTTTAAAGGCGGCAAAGGTGTTGCAACTGCGCTTGGAGCAACAATTGCTATTTTCCCTCTGACGGCTCTCTGTGCCTTGTTGCTGTGGGGTATAATTTTTATTTGCACAAGGTATGTTTCTCTCGCATCAATTTTTGCTGCGGTAATTTTCCCATTCCTTTACAGGTTCTGCTTCGGGAACAGTACAGTACTTTTCGTATTTACGATTATTGTTGCTGTTTTTATTCCCATTATGCATCACAAAAACATCCGCCGCCTGCTTAACGGCACGGAAAACAGAATGTCGTTTCGTAAGAAAAAGGGAAGTTGTGTTAAGACGTGAGTGATTTATATTTATAAAAAGATAATCACCTTAACTATTAGTCTTAAAATCAGAGGACAGTGTAAAACAGGATAGCATTATACTACCGCCGTTGCTCACTCCTGTTATCCTAAAAAAGGGTTATATTTAAAAAAACTTGCATTTTGATATATAATTATATACCTTTGCAAGACAAATCAATAATGAAATATACAGAATTTCACAGACTAATAAAGAAAAATGGGTGGTTATTTATTAGAGCAGAAGGTAGCCATTATTTTTATTCAAAAGACGGTAAACTGTCGCAACCTGTACCTTATCACGGTTCAAAAGAAATTGGTGAGGGCTTAAGAAAAAAATTAGTAAAGGAGTTACAACTTAAATAATTATCACTATGAAAACGATAAAAATTATAATTGAAAAAAGCAGTGACTATTACGACGCATATGCCGAAAATTGTAAAGGTGTTTATGGCGCAGGTAATACTCCCGATGAAGCAAAAAAAAACGCCCTTGAAGGACTTAAATTGCTTATAGATTCAAGGTTAAAAAGAGAATTGCCAAAAATACTTCAAGGAAAGTATAATATAGAATATAAATATGATGTTCAAAGTTTTTTGAAATATTATAACAAAATTTTTACAAATGTAGCATTAGAACGGATTACAGGGATAAATCAAAAACTATTACACCACTATTCTGTCGGATTAAAAAGGCCTCGCCCGACTCAAAGAGAAAAGATAGAAGTAGCATTACATCAACTTGGTAATGAATTATTGTCTGTAAGACTATAATATTTAATTAGAGCAGATTTTTTCTAATTCGCCATTGCGGAAGCACATAGCGATAGATTTTTCTCAAAGCGTTATATAATAACCGCAAACACACTACCGTTGCACCCCGCCTGAACCACCTCTGCCGGAACCATCTGAGTCACCCCCGCCTATTCGAGAACTATCCTCATTTCCGCCGATTTGCCGTTGAGATTTTGTCATTTTATTATTGCCAAAGCGGTACGACACGGTTACTCCCACGTTGAAATTATCCCATCGGTAAGTTGAGGAAGAATATGTTCCGTCAGGATTTTTCACAGATGTATTATAATTAAAAGGAATAAGATTATTAAGGGATAGCGTAACGGTTAAAGTCTTTTTAAGGAACAATTTTTTTATTCCGGTACTCAGACCGCCCAAATAACGTGTATCGTTAAACAGTGATTTTTCAGGGAATATCCCCCAGTACGAAATTTCACCACTCCAATCCTTACCGAAATCCATTTCAAGTTGCGTCCATACAAAACCGCCAAAGCCTGCTCTTGTATGCAAACTTCCCAAAAATATTGCATTTTTCCGATTATAATAAGCATTGGCGAAAATACTCCACGCAAAACGATCTTTATAAAACGACTGACGAGTATAAAATCCGAGTGAAATCATATCAGACTTACCAATATTTTCAGGACGTGTAATCGAATAATAAGATGGGAAATTCGTGTCAGCCGAAACACCGTCATTTTTTACAAAACGTGTTAAATCTTCGTTCGACCCGTCCAAACGTTCGTACGATAATCTGAAATTCAAAGAATGTCCGTACGAATATTGCAGTTGAACAGTATGTGCGTATTCCGGTTTCAAATCAGGATTTCCTTCCGTATATGCACTCACCTGATCCCTGAAACGAAAAGGATTAAGATACGCAAAATAGGGGCGTGTAAGGCGATAGCGATACGAAAGATTAAGTTTATTTTTACTGTCTATTTCCTGAGAGATTGTTAAACTCGGAAACGGCATACCGTAAAAATTTTCAAATGATATACTCCGTGATGTATCTAACAATCCTCCCGCAGTACGTCCGCTGCTAAAAGTAACTTCCCCTCGAAGCCCCGCCTCAATAGATGTTTTTGTTTTAAAAGTATGCCGCACCTGAATGTATGCTGCACCGATAACTTCATTATACAAATAATCAAAACTGTTTTCAGGGTCTAAAACATTGTTTAAAGTATATTTCTGCTCATTATTACTGTTTACCCAACTTGCTTTGATACCCGCTTCTAACGTTGTCCTTTTATTCTTAAATGGGTGTGAATAATCAAGTTTAAATGCGTAAATATCCGAGCGGACAGGCTGTTGGTTTTTATAAGAAGTATGTTGTTCGGATAATGAAGTATCAAAAATATCATTGTTTATTTCCATTTGTCGTATGCCGCCGGTCCAATTAAAATCAAGCGTTAATTTATTTTGTAAAACACTGTCAAATGTATGTTCATAATTAAAACTTGCATTATGATTTTGTCTGTTGTTATCACTTACGCTTTTCTGAATAATATGTTTCAGCGGTGTGTTATTTAATAAAATATCAGTGTAAATAATGCCGTCGCTATTGCTCATTCCGCCGGAACCATTGTAAGAAAAACTGATAACATCTTTTTTGCTCAAATAAATATCAGCACCGAATTTTCCAAAAAAGAAATGATATTTTGATTTCTGTCCCCATTTTTGATTTTCATCTTTGTTTGACAGATAACGTGTGCTGTCCTCATATATTGTTTCCCCCTGATATGAATTACGCTGCCCGCCGCCGTAATAATTCAGCAATCCGAAAAATACGACATGTTTCGTTTGATAATTTAACGACACGCCCACGTTGGGCGACAAAACACCTCTCTCGCTCACGTCTAAACCGGTACTTGCCGAACCGCTAAAACCATTTTGTTTAAACCCTTTTATCGTAACAATATTTATAACTCCGCCGGAGCCTTGCGCATCATATTTAGCACTCGGCTGCTCAATTGCTTCTATTTTTTGCACGCTGCTACCGGGCATACTGCGTAAATAATGCGCTAAGTCCTGTCCCGAAAGATGTGTTTCACGATCATTGACAGTAACGAGTACGCCGCTTTTTCCATTAAGGGAAATATTATCGTTTATATCTATTGAAACACCGGGAAACTTACGCAACATTTCAAAAACATTATCATTTTTTGCAATAATTCCTTCCGAAACATTCATTATTATCTTTCCCGCTTCAAGTTCCAAAACAGGTTTTCGTGCTTCCACAACAACCGTATTAAGCAATTCAAATGAGGGCGTTAATGAAATATCGGGAACATTTATACGGTCGCTTTGCGACATAACTTCAAATACATTGCTGTTTGCAAGATGAAAACCCACAGCAGACACTTGAACAAAATAACTTCCTTTGCTGATACGCCGGAACTCATAATAGCCGCTGTCATTGGCAAAAGTACTTGCAACTTGCGTTGTATCGGCGGCGTCAGCGAGTACAATACTTGCGTATGGAGCCTGCCGAACTGTGCCGAAAATTCTGTTTTGTGAAAATATTAAAGTTGGAAACAACACAAAAAAAACTGTTTGTACAAAACGAAAGGAACGGATTTTTATAATCATGAAGATAGATGTTGCTGTTTAATGAAAATGATAATAAATATTAAAAATATAAATGCGGATATAGCATAAAATCTAACATCTTTAAGTAAAAGAGTTAGAGAAGAGAAAAATTCAATAATAGCGTTTGTAATAATATCAAAGGATAATTTACCGCCAAAAATAGAACAAAGAATACAGGTAAACACGAATGCAAAAAAGTAAATCACATAATGCCAAAGCGGAGTTTTTTCCTCGTACTGCAAGGAGTGCATTACTTTACCGGAAAAATTATCATCGGATGCGGACATCTTCACATCTTTAATAATTTCTTCAGGTAAAAAATGTTCCTGTTTTACATGAAAGCCGCACTCACATCCGAGTTTAGACGTTTTAGATAATTGTTTACTTTTACATGTTCGTTTCATATTTTACGAATTTACATTTTTATTCCGAATATCCGACTTAAAAAAATCTGAAAATTTTTGCTTTGAGCGATAAATATGACTTTTCACAGTGCCTTGCGGCATGGAAAGCGTTTGTGCAATTTTCTTTATTTCCATATCCTCAATATGAAATAGAAGTGTTACGGCACGTTCCTCGTCATTCAGAACACTTAACGCTTTTTTAAAATCAATTTTGGCATCAATCGCTTCCCGATAACTTGCGGTGGGTATTTGTTGTATATTCTCATCTTCAAAGCGAACTTCATTTTTATATTTTCTTATATGGTCAATATACAGGTGATACGCTATGCCCATAAGCCATGTGGAAAATTTGGATAAACTCCGAAATGAACCAAGTTTGATATATGCTTTTATAAATGTTTCCTGTGCAACATCTTCGCTTAATGAAGCATTACCATTGGAGAGATGAAGTAAAAAACGATAAACCGAATTTTGATACTTTTTTACAAGTACTTCATAGGCACGTTTGTCGCCAAGCACCAAAATTCGGCTTATTACGGAAAAATCTGAATTTTTCAAAAGCATTTAATATTTTTCAACTGAAAGCCACACTTACAGTCAGTCCTTTTTATCTGTTCGTTTTTTATCAAGTGAATGTTTTATAATGGCAATAAGCAACCATGCAAAGCCAAAGGCAAAAAAGAAACCACCGATAAAAATCACGGACGAGTTCATTTCGTTGTAGTCTGTGTTGAATATTCCATACAAAAGTATTGCAATACCCAGCGAAGTAAAGATAATACCATTTTTAACATAATCAAAGACGGATTTTTCTTTTTTATTTTTAGCAGTCAAAAGAGACATGTCGGGAATTTGCTGTCCTTTGTCAATCGCTTTTTCAACTAAATCAAGGCGGCGTTTTTTTGTTTTATACGAAAAATAAAAATAGAGAATAGTAATAGCAGCTATTGACAGAAAAAAAATGACAGGAATAACAATGTCTTCCGTATCAACCGGAGTATAATGTGACAGTGACAGTTCAAGTTCTCTCATTTTCAGTGCAAGCAGTTGTTCCGAAGTTAATTGCCCCGTCAGAGTATCAGAGGCTGCATTTAAAATAGAAGTAGTGTCCATAATTTTAAAAATTTAAAGTTTTATAAGCATTAGACGGACGAAAAGCTGAAAAGGTTGCAACAGGTATCTTGTATATTAAACTCTTGATATGCAGAGAACCCCATAAAGTTCTGCAACATTACTGTCAAAAATTACCGGTTGTCCTCCGAATGTAGGGGAAAAAAACAAAACAAAAAATCACAAATTTCCGTAAATTCGCCAAATATTGACTATATATTGAATGATGTCACTACTTGAAGTAAAAAATCTACATGTTAACATTGGTGGTAAAGAGATTCTCAAAGGCATAAATCTTACGGTTAATGCAGGTGAGATACACGCGGTGATGGGTCCTAACGGCAATGGCAAAAGCACTCTTGCAATGGTTATTGCAGGTAAAGACGGCTATGAAATCACACACGGTGAAATTCTTTACAAAGGGAAAAATTTATTTTCGCTTTCGGTTGAAGAACGCGCCGCTGAGGGACTGTTTGTCGGGTTTCAGTATCCGGTAGAAATTCCCGGTGTCAGTATGGCGGCTTTTATGCGTGCCGCAATCAATGAACAGCGTAAATATCGCGGACTTGATCCTGTAAATACACTTGAATTTGCGGGATTGATGGAAGAAAAAAAGAAAATAGTTGATTTGTCGGAAAATCTCGCGGGACGCGCCGTTAATGAAGGATTTTCAGGTGGTGAAAAAAAGAAAAACGAAATTTTTCAAATGGCAGTTCTTGAACCTACTCTTGCTATTTTGGATGAAACGGACTCAGGATTGGATATTGACGCGTTAAGAACCGTTGCAAGCGGAATAAATAAACTGCGCACTCCGCAAAATGCGTTTATTATCGTTACGCACTATCAAAGATTGCTTGACTATGTTGTACCTGATATTGTACACGTACTTGCCGGCGGACGTATTATACGCACAGGAGATAAATCTCTTGCATTAGAATTGGAAAAAAAAGGATACGATTGGATAGATGAAGACAGACATTTATACGGATAACGGCACATCGCCGTTAAATTTCGCACTCTCTGCAAATGAGCATCGGGTAGTTATTTTTGCGCAGGAAACAGGCATTACAATGCAGGCAAAAATAGGTGCGGATGCACAGTTAGATATTTTCCTTTTCAATTTCGGCGGGTCAAATATCGACTCAACAACGAACAATATAAACATAGATCTTATTTCAAAAAATGCAAGAGCAAATATTTACGGCTTGTATCTGATAGATAAACATCAAAAAGTTTATAACGAAATAGAAGTGTATCATAACAGCCCAAACACTTACAGTAATCAACTTTTTAAAGGAATATTGGATGACAGCGCACAAGGCAAATTTTACGGACGTATTTTCATCAAAAAAGATGCTCAAAAAACAGAAGCGCGGCAAAACAATCATAATCTTTTAATATCATCAAAAGCAAAATGTGAAACAAAACCGTTTCTTGAAATTTATGCAGACGATGTAAAATGTTCACATGGTGCAACAACAGGGCAGATAGACGAACTTGCGCTTTTTTATATGCGTCAACGCGGGCTTTCATTAAAAACCGCACGTAATTTACTGATGACGGCGTTTGCGTCTGAAATCACATCACATATTACATCGGAACAGACACGTGAAAAAATTGACAATATGGTTGCCGGACGGCTTAGCAATGAAAGTATAAATTGCAGTGGAAAGCGGTGTGAATACAAATGTCTTGACTGCTGACCGCTGTACGGCTTAGCAATGAAAGTATAAATTGCAGTGGAAAGCAGTGTGAATACAAATGTCTTGACTGCTGACCGCTGTACACAAATAAATAACTATGACTGAAACAACTTATAACTATTCGCCTGCGCAATGGCGTACTTACGTTTTCGCCCTTGCATTTATTATCGGAAATCTTGCGTTGCCGCAATTAGTCCATCTCGTTCCGAAAGGAGGACTAATCTTTTTACCGATTTATTTTTTCACACTTATCGGTGCATATAAATACGGCTTTTGGGTGGGATTGCTCACAGCCATTTTATCGCCGCTTGCAAATATGTTGCTTTTTGGAATGCCGCCGATGGAATCGTTGCCTGCAATAATGATAAAAAGCGCAGCACTTGCTTTTGCGGCTGCTTTTATAGCGCGTAAATTCGGCAAAGTATCACTGCTTGGCGTACTGCTTGCCGTTGTCGCATATCAGATAGTGGGGATGTCGTTTGAATGGGCATATACAGGCTCACTGTACGCTGCTCTGCAAGACGCCAGAATTGGTTATCCCGGCATTACGATACAGATTTTCGGCGGCTATTTGTTGATGAAGTACGTGTTAAGATAACCGATTACCATTCCGCCGTTAAGAAAAATTGCGGGTCAAATCATCCGTAATGACGACAGTGAACCCGCAATGACGACCATGGACCCGCAATGACGACCATGAACCCGCAGTGACAACTATGAACCCGCAGCGACAACCATGAACCCGCAGTGACAACCATGAACCCCATGAACCCTCAGTGACGACCATGAGCCCGCGATAACAACTTTGAAGCCTGCGGCCGCGAACGTTAGGGTGCTGATTTGTAAACAGGAAAAATTGATAATCGTATGAAGCCGTTTGAAGAAATATTACAGCGTTTTCGTGAAATCAAAATAAATGCAAATAATTTTGATATGATTGTTGCCATAGCAAATGGCGGCATTATTCCTGCCGCAATATTAAATCAGCGGTTAATGCTGCCTGTTTATTTGCTGAAAATTCACCTGAAAGATGAAAATCAGAAACCATTATGGGATAAACCGAAACTGATTGAGAATATAAATTTTGATTTTAAAGATAAAAGAGTTTTATTAGTAGATGACCGGATAAAAAGCGGCAAGACAATAGCGTTTGCCCGCGAATTGCTTGCTGATTCGGCAAACATAAAAACATTTGCCGTGAACGGTAATGCAGATTATGCTTTGTACAACGAACAGTGTTTTAAATTTAACTGGTGCCTGTAAAATAAAAAAAATAAAACTATGGACAGAAGAACATTTCTAAAGTCAGTTGTGGCGGCGGGTGCAACATTAGTTGTTAAAACAATCGGTGCAACAACTGTACTGACCGAACGGTTTGAGCAAACAGCAGATGCCGCCGAAGGAGAAGCGGCACTTGGAACAGTCGCTCCCGACCTTGTCGCCGTAATGGGAGGCACACCTGCGGCAATGTTCCAAAAAGCGATAGCCGAGTTCGGCGGTATATCAACATTTGTAAAGAAAGGGCAAAAAGTTGTCGTGAAACCAAATATCGGTTGGGACAAAACGCCGGACCTCGCAGGTAACACGAACCCCGAACTTGTCGGCGAAATAGTCAAGCAGTGTATGGACGCAGGTGCAAAAGAAGTTGTTGTTTTTGACAACACCTGCGACGAATGGCAAAAATGCTATAAAAACAGCGGCATCGACCAAGCCGTAAAAAAAGCAGGCGGACGCATGATGCCTGCAAACAATGAATCTTACTACCGCGAAATAAAATTGCCGCGTGCCAAAATAATGAAAAAGGCAAAAATACATCAGGCAATTCTTGATTGCGATGTGTGGATTAACGTTCCTGTTCTTAAAAATCACGGTGGAGCAAAAATGACCATGAGCATGAAAAACCTTATGGGTATAGTTTGGGACAGGCGTTATTTTCACAACAACGGTTTGCAACAGTGTATTGCCGATATGTGTACCCTCGACAAAAAGCCTGCTCTCAATATTGTTGATGCGTATCGCGTAATGAAAGATAACGGACCGCGTGGTAAAAGTGCGGCTGATGTAGTAAGCGGCAAGGCACTTTTTATGTCGCGCGATATTGTTGCAGTTGATACTGCTGCTGCAAAATTTTTCAACCAAATCCGCACAATGCCCCTTGAAGATATAGGACATTTGGCAAATGGTCAGGCGCATGGTCTCGGCACGATGAATATTGACAAGTTAAATGTGAAAAGAATTAGAATGTAGGGGGGTATAAATGTATAGGAAAATAAGGATTGCACTTGCTTGTGTTGCGGCATTTTGCCTGACGCTCTATTGTTTGGATTTCTCAGGACTTATTCCTCATCTTTTCTATCGCTTTTCGCAATGGCAATTTTTACCTGCGGTACTTGGGCATAGCGACACTTTTTTAAACAGCATTATAATCGTTGGAACACTACTCGCCATTACATTTTTATTTGGGCGGATTTACTGCTCAATCCTTTGTCCAATGGGCATTTTTCAAGATATTATTATTTGGTTGCACAATAGAAAATTCATTAAAAAATTTTCAAACCGCCTGCGTAAACTGACAGCAGGCACAGCAAAAAAACCTGTAAAAAAAATCGGATACCGAAAGCCGAAAACGTGGCTGCGGTGGGCAACATTATCATTATTTATCATTGGCGTTATATTCGGATGGGCGGGGATTGTTTCGCTCGTTGAGCCATACAGCGCGTATAGCAGAATAGCGGTACATATATTTCGCCCGGTCTATCTGTATTTTAACAATGTTCTAACGAGTATTTTCACTTCCTTTGGCATCTACTCTTTTTATAAAATGGAGATTTATGCAAGCAATATCCTCGCTTTAACAGTGAGCATTGCAACGTTTGTTATAATTTCGTTTTTGGCGTGGCGTTACGGACGGTCGTTTTGCAGCAGTATTTGCCCGACAGGTACTATTTTAGGAACGGTTAACCGCGTGTCGCTTTTCAATATGCGCATTAACGAAAGTAAATGCACTCATTGCGGAGCGTGCGGACTGAAATGTAAGGCACACTGCATAAACTCCAAAGAACAAAATATTGATTACAGCCGTTGTGTAAATTGTTTTGATTGCATTGATTACTGCTCTGTGAAGGCGATTGAATATAAAGTTAGATACGAAAAGAAAGATGTAAAAACAACGGACGCAAAAGAAACTGATAATTCCCGGCGAAAGTTTATAGCAACAATAGCAGTGTTACCGCTACTGCTCGGCAAAAAGGCTTTCGCCCTGAAAACGGGTGCGGCTACATACACGGCGAACGGTGCAGCAGACGGCATGACAGACGGCGAACGAACAATACCAATAGCTCCGCCGGGAGCATTGTCGCACGAACATCTAAAAAGACAC
Source organism: Bacteroidales bacterium (assembly GCA_031257915.1). Taxonomy (GTDB): domain Bacteria; phylum Bacteroidota; class Bacteroidia; order Bacteroidales; family P3; genus JAIRNR01. The sequence continues at coordinate 3,433 of JAIRNR010000071.1, read as the reverse complement.
TGTACATCGTGCCATCTTTGCGTGAGCAAATGTCCGTCAAGAGTGATAAAACCCGCAATGCTCGAATACGGACTCGGCGGAATAATGCAGCCTGTTATGGATTTTGAAAAAGGATTTTGCAACTACGACTGTACAATATGCACCGAAATCTGTCCTAATGACGCGCTTAAACCGCTCACGAAAGAACAAAAGCACTTGACTCAAATCGGTAAAGTTGTATTCATTCTTGAAAGATGTGTTGTCTATAAAAATGAAGCAAGTTGCGGTGCCTGTTCGGAACACTGCCCTACACAGGCAGTAAAAATGGTTAATTATAAAAACGGTTTGACAATACCGCAAATAGACACTTCAATATGCGTTGGTTGCGGCGGTTGCGAACATATTTGTCCGGTGCGCCCCTATCGCGCAATTTACGTTGAGGGCAGTAAAGTTCATGAGCAGGCGGTTCCGATAAAGCTGGAGGAGCGGGACGACATGAAAATAAATGATTTTGGGTTTTAATCGTATTTTTATTTTCCACTTGTATTGCTCTCAACTTAATCGTATCTTGATTCGCTGCGCTCATGAAGATACTCCGTTTCGGCAATACAAATGCAAGCACTTGTATTGCTCTCAACTTAATCGTATCTTTGTCAATATTTAAAAACTTACAACTATGGAAAGCGCAGCAATTATTATCTATTCAATTTCAGGCTTTATTGCCTTTATTCTTCTTTTATCATCATTCTTTACCGTTAAACAACAGGAAGCCGCTATCGTTGAGCGTTTCGGCAAATTCATTGCAATTCGCCACGCAGGACTTCATCTCAAAATTCCTATGATAGACCGTGTTGTGCGCCGTTTAAGTTTGCGCATACGTCAATTGGACGTTATGGTGGAAACAAAAACTCTTGACAATGTCTTTCTAAAAATGAAAGTGTCGGTGCAGTACAACGTTATTAAAAGTCAGGTTGCGGACGCTTTCTATCGTTTGGAATCACCGAATGGACAGATAACGTCGTATGTATTTGACGTAGTTCGTGCCGAAGTGCCGAAATTAAAACTTGACGATGTTTTTGTACGAAAAGACGATATTGCAGTTGCTGTTAAAAACGAGTTACAGGAAGCAATGCAGAGTTATGGTTACGACATCGTAAAAGCACTCGTTACCGACATTGACCCCGACGAGCAGGTAAAACATGCAATGAACCGCATTAACGCCGCAGAGCGGGAACGTACCGCTGCCGAATACGAATCGGAGGCACAGCGCATACGTATAGTTGCCGTTGCAAAAGCAGAGGCGGAGAGTAAGAAATTGCAGGGTCAGGGTATCGCCGACCAGCGGCGTGAAATTGCAAAGGGTTTAAGAGAATCGGTAGAAATGTTACACGATGTAAATATAAATTCACAGGAAGCGTCGGCACTTCTCGTTGTAACGCAACACTATGATACACTTCAATCGGTTGGCGCAAACAATCGCTCATCTCTTGTACTGCTGCCCAATACTCCCACAGCTGCAAGCAATATGATTAGCGACCTTGTTGCCGCAATGACTGCTGTTAACGAAATATCAAAATAAAAATATCAAACAATTATGGTAACATTAGGAATAATCGGGGGATTGGGAATGCCTGAGATAATACTTATCGCATTTGTATTGTTGCTTTTTTTCGGTGCCAGAAAAATTCCTGAGTTAATGCGCGGGCTGGGTAAAGGTGTGAAAAGTTTTAAAGAGGGTGTCAAAGGCATTGACGATGAAATCAAAGAGGCGGTAAAAGAAACGGAAACAGACGAAGGTGCAGGTAAATAGTCAGGCAACTTTTTGGACACATTTAGACGAATTGCGCCGAGTACTTTGGCGGATAGCAGTAGTACTTCTTGTCGTAATGGTTGTCGCATTTTCTTTTAAAACACTGCTTTTTGATATTCTGCTTGCTCCTCACAGAAGCGATTTTATCACATATAAATTATTTTCTGCTCTCGGTGAAACGATACATGTATCTGCGCTTCGTTTGCCCGATTTTAAGGTAGATTTAATAAACGTAAATCTTACTGCGCCGTTCTTATTGCATATAAGCAGTGCATTTTATATGGCACTGTTGATAACGTTTCCGTTTATCATCCTGACATTATTTCGTTTTATTGCACCGGCACTGCGAAGCAATGAAAGACGTTATTCCGCGCGGGTAATATTTTTTTCGTGTGTTTGTTTTTACGCAGGTGTACTGTTAAATTATTTTTTGATTTTTCCATTATCATTCAGATTTCTTGCGACGTATGAAGTAAGCACAAGCGTAGTAAATACAATTACGCTATCGTCTTATATGAGTACGCTCACGATGTTATCGCTGTTAATGGGTGCAGTATTTGAAATGCCGGTGATAGCATGGTTTCTTGCAAAAACAGGTATGCTGAAAGCAGAATTTCTGCGTAAACACAGAAAGAAAGCCATAGTAGTATTGCTTATCGTTGCGGCAATCATCACCCCGACATCGGATATATTCACACTATTGCTCGTTTTCGCACCGGTGTATATGCTTTACGAAGTGAGTATTTTTATTATGCATAAATCTGCGCGGGACGGTAAACCGCACTGTCCTTAAATTTTATTGCTGTTTGTGTTTGAAGCGTAGTTATAATGTACCCCAATTTTAGGACCAATGGTTAAGGTGATTATCTTTGCAAAAAACAGCAAAGATGACAAATACAAAAAATCGCCGTAAATTATATTAACACTGTTTATTTTTATGTAAGAGTTAATGATTATAGTGTACCCTTTTTTTAGACCATTATTTTAGTATTTTAAGGTGGTATCTTTGCTGGTTAATTTTTTGTAAAGTTAATTTAATTTTTGTTTTCATCTATGCTACTTTATTTCTTTGATGGTCTTTTTCTTATATAAATATTTTTCTGTTTTACACTCCGCCATAAACGTTCTATATAAATGTTATCCTGTGCTCTGCCTTTACCGTCCATACTTATTTTTATGCTTTTTTCTTTCAACAATCAGATGTAAGTGTCGGAAGTAAATTGACTGCCTTGATAGCTGTTTATTATTTCCGGACAGCCATGTATGCTAAAACATGTTTGCAGAGTATCTGCACACCAATCAGCAGTCATTGTATTGCTCAAACTCCAGCCCACAACGTATCGAGAGTACAAATCTATTACTGCAAATAGATACATAAAACCTTTTTTCATTGGTATATAAGTTATATCTATTGACCATACTTGATTCGGATGGGTTATATTTACATCATTTATCAGATACGGATATTTATATGCTTGCTTATCTGATATGGTTGTCTTACGTTTGGGATATAGCGTTTTCCAACGTACTGTCTGCATTAGACGAATTAGCCGTTTTGTGTTTATTCGGTATCCTTCATTGTCAAGTTGCCAGCGCACACGACGAATACCGTAAAACGGTTTTTCTAAATACAACCTGTCTAAA
>JAIRNR010000042.1 GCA_031257915.1 Bacteroidales bacterium | reverse complement strand
GGCGACAAAAAATAAGAAAAAAATAGTAATTTTGTAAGTTTTGTATCTGAAAATGTATAATCTAATAAATAAAAGAAAAATATTATGAAAAAGAATTTAATTTGCGCACTAGCGCTGGTATTTTTATGTGGGGTTGTCTTTGCGCAAAAGACAAAGACAGAAAAACCTGTTGAAACTCCGACTACTGTTACACCGGAAACAAGTGGTCCGGACATCAATTTTGAGAAAACAGTTCACGATTATGGTACAATTGAAAAAGGTGCAAACGGTGGTTGCGAGTTTGAATTTACAAATACGGGTGATGAACCGCTGATCCTTTCCAACGTACAGTCATCATGTGGTTGCACAACTCCCTCGTGGCCAAGAGAGCCTATAGCACCGGGAGCGAAAGGAACGATTAAAGTTCACTACGATACCCAGCGTTTAGGAGGCTTCAGAAAAACAATTACGATTACAAGCAACGGAAAAACAGACAGAGTTGTTCTGAGCATTTCAGGAACCGTTAACGCACCTGCTGCACCTGCTGCACCTGCTGCAAACTAATTTTAAGTTTGACTTTAATTAAGCCGTCGGATTATTTCGGCGGCTTTTTTAATAGATTGTCTGTCGCTTCACATTCAGGTAATATCTTAAATAATTTTAAATAAATATGCTTCAATTATCACAGAAAGCCGCTCTTATGCCGGCATCTCCGATTCGCAAACTTGTTCCGTACGCCGATGCTGCAAAAGCAAAAGGTATTCACGTTTTTCATTTAAATATCGGGCAGCCCGATATTGCTTCGCCGCAAACAGCACTTGACGCCGTACGCGGTAATTCCCTTCAACTTGTGGAATACAGTCATTCGGCAGGTATTCTATCGTTTAGAAAGAAACTTACAGAATATTACAAACGTTACGATATAAACGTTACAACAGATGAAATTATTGTAACAAACGGCGGAAGTGAAGGTATTCTTTTTACGTTTATGGCATGTTTAAATCCCGGTGACGAAGTACTCGTTACAGAGCCGTTTTACGCTAACTACAACGGTTTTGCAATCTACACCGGTGCGGTAATAAAACCCATACGTGCGAAAATAGAAAATGGTTTTGCCTTACCGCCGATAGAAGAATTTGAAAAGCATATCACACCAAAAACAAAAGCAATTCTTATTTGTAATCCTAATAATCCTACAGGATATTTGTATTCGCAATCGGAGTTGGAAATTTTGGCGCATACGGTAAAAAAACACGACCTGTTTCTGTTGTCCGATGAAGTGTATCGCGAATTTTGTTACGATGGTATGCAGTACTGTTCCGTAATGCATTTGAAAGATATTGAACAAAATGTCGTACTGCTTGATTCGGTATCAAAACGGTATTCTGCCTGTGGTTGCAGAGTTGGTGTCTTTATTACGAAAAACAGAGATTTATATGGGGCAGTCATGAAGTTCGCACAGGCAAGATTAAGTCCGCCGACTTACGGACAGATTTTTTCCGAAGCGGCAATTGACGCACCTGCTTCGTATTTTGACAAAGTGCTTGAAGAATATACACTGCGGCGCGATACGGTTGTAAAAGCGATCAATGAGATGGAAGGGTGCTTCTGCCCTAATCCGAAAGGTGCTTTTTACGCAGTTGCGCGTTTGCCGATAGATAATGCCGACAAGTTTTGTCAATGGCTTTTGGAGGAGTTTTCGTACGAGGGTGCAACGGTAATGCTCGCACCTGCGGCAGGATTTTATTCATCTTTAAGTGTAGATGGCAGTGATAACACAGCTATTGCGGGAGTGAACGAAGTGCGCATAAGTTATGTCCTGAATGTGGATGATTTGCATGCTTCAATGAAATGTCTGGAACAGGCATTAAAAGTGTATCCTGGTAGAGTGCGGTAAGCGTATTGCGATCAAATTGCATTTTTCATCAAAATACACTTATCTTTGCAATAATTATGGAAAACACAATATCAGTATCTTTCAACACAGATATTCTTGAAGAAGACTCCGATGTCCCTTTGCCAAGTTCAAAGAGTATAAGCAATCGGTTACTTGTAATGCAGCATATTGCAGGCAGAAAATTTCATTTAAAAAACGTTTCTACTTCCGACGATACGGTTCTTATGCGGGAACTGCTCGAAAGGATACGCGATAACGAAGGCTCCGAAAGAGAAATTGAATTATATGTTGACAATGCGGGAACAGTTATGCGTTTCTTAACCGCGCTTCTTTCATTTACCGACGGTGAGTGGCTTTTGACAGGAAACGAAAGAATGAAGAATCGTCCTGTTGCACCTTTGGTGGATGCACTGCGTTCTCTCGGTGCGAATATAGAGTACGTTGAAACACCAAATTACCCGCCCATCCGTATAAATGGCGATAAAGAACTTTGCAAGATACAAAATGCGGCGGTAGAAATAGACGCCGCTTTAAGCAGTCAGTTTATCTCGGCAGTTATGATGATTGCACCGATGTTTCAAAATGGGTTGCATATAACTCTGTACGGCACAAACAAAGTGTCTGTTCCGTATATTCAAATGACGGCATCGCTTATGCGCTCGTGTGGGGTAAAAGTTGAATTTATTGACAATAGTAATATTTTCGCCGAAGGGAGATATTCCGCTCCCGAAAATCCGTGTATTGAAAGCGACTGGTCGGCGGCATCTTATATGTATGCTTTTCTCGCGCTTTACGGCAAAGGCACGTTGCATCTGCCGCACCTTTACGAAGATAGTGTGCAGGGTGATAAAATCATAGCCGACTGGTTTGAAGATTTCGGTATTGAAACAACTTTTAACCATGATGGAATAATTGCCGTAAAAAATTCGGAAGAAATATCACGCTTTCCGCGTTCGTACGACTTCACGCATCACCCCGATATAGCGCAAACCATAGCAGTAGTTTGTGCGGGACTTGGGCTTGAAGTACGAATTACAGGTATTCACTCGTTAAAACATAAAGAAACGGACAGGATTGCTGCGGTGTTTAACGAATTAGTGCGGCTTGGTGCAAATGTTGAATATAATGCGAAATATGACGAATTACATATAATCGGTAATTCGCGAAACGGTTTATCTATAAATACCAAAGAACCGATACGTACGTACGGCGATCACCGTATGGCAATGGCATTCGCAACTCTTGCTGCGCGTTATCCGTGTATAAAAATTGAGAATCCGGAAGTCGTATCAAAATCGTTTCCCGATTTTTGGAACGTGATTACAAAATGATGGAAAAAGTTTTACGACAAGTAATTGAAACTGTGCGTGAAGCCGGTAAATTTATAAAAGATCAAAATGCAAATGTGACTGTTGCCGACGTTGAAGTTAAGGGGGCGCATGACTATGTTACATACGTTGATAAGAGTGCTGAAAAAATTCTTGTAAACAGACTTTCGCAAATTCTACCCGAAGCAGGATTTATTACGGAGGAAGGCACGTCGTCAGTATGCGGCAAAAAATATAATTGGATAATTGACCCGCTTGACGGTACAACAAATTTTATTCACAAAATCCCATTCTACTGTATAAGTGTCGGATTAGAAGAGGTAAGTACAGATAGCGGTACGCACAATAATCTTGTTCTTGGTGTTATCTATCATATAGATATGAACGAGATGTTTTATTCCTGCAAAGGTATTCCCGCATATTTAAACGATGTTCCGATAAAGGTTAGCAACACGCAAAACGTTGACAGATCACTTCTTGCAACAGGCTTTCCGTATCACGACTACGAGAGACTTGGGGAATATATGAAATTCCTCGAATATACAATGTTGCGCTCGTCGGGTGTGCGCCGTCTTGGTTCCGCCGCGCTTGATTTGGCATACGTTGCGTGCGGCAGATGCGATGTTTTTTACGAGTATGGTCTTAATGCGTGGGATGTCGCGGCGGGCGCATTTCTTGTGCAGCAAGCGGGCGGCAAGGTAAGCGACTTTAAAGGCGGTGCCGATTTCTTGCATGGTCGTGAAATTATTGCGGCAAATGCGAATGTCTATGATGAATTTCTAAATTCGTTTAAGCAATTTGTTCCGAGTAAACTTTGAGCCGTACAAAAGTAACGGTACGCTAACATTTTTCTGTTCAAAATAATTTTCGTGTCGTGTTTTTATATTATGCGAAAACGAGTAATTTTGAATTTCACAAAGTTTTAAAATTATGAAGCACTTTATTCTTATTTCTACTGTTATACTGTTTTCCATAACAGGATGCAAAAACGATTCTATGAAAACACTAAACCTTAATGACCTTGATACAAGCGTCAACCCTAAAGACGATTTTTACGGTTTTGCCTGCGGCGGCTGGATGAAAAATCATCCGCTTACAGACGAATATGCACGTTACGGCTCTTTTGACGCTGTTTCGGAAGTTACGCGTGAACAATGCAAAATAATAGTTGAAGATCTTGCAAAAAACATAAACAATAATGAGGGACTTGCCCGCAAAACAGGCGTTGTTTACAATCTCGCAATGGACACTGTGAGATTAAATACGGAAGGATACGAACCGATAAAAGACGAACTGCTGAAAATTGCAGAGATTTCCACACGTGAAGCACTTTTTACAAAATGGCTTGAACTTGGCAATACAGGTATAAATCCGTTTCTTGTATATTATGTTGCGCCTGACGAAAGCAACAGTAAAGTAAATCTTTTTCAATTTTATCAGGCTGGTATCGGCATGCCCGACCGCGATTATTACCTGCTTAACGATTCGCGTAATGCTGAAATAAGAAATGCATACGTCGGCTATATTAAGCAACTTTTTACTCTTTGCGGCGATGACAGGGCAACGGTAGAAACAAAAGCAAAACAGATAATGGAAATTGAAACCGCTCTTGCCAAGGCGATGTATTCAAGAGTAGAATTGCGCGATTCACGAAAAAATTTCAATAAAATGTCTGTGGCGGAATTGCAGAAGTTATGCTCGCAAATCAATTGGACGGAATACTTCTCATCGTTTGCGTCTTATGGAGTAACGGTGACGGAAGTAAATGCAGGACAAATTCCTTTTCTTAAAGAAGTAGGAAATATTTTTGCGAAATCCGATTTGGAAACATTGAAAACATATTTTCAGTGGAGTGTTATAGGCAGTGCGGCAGGATATTTGAGTGATGATTTTGCAAATGCGCAGTTTGAATTTTACGGCAAAAAAATTCAAGGGAAAAAAGAAATGCAACCGCGTTGGAAACGTGCAATGAATGCTGTAAATGGCATTATGGGCGAGGGATTAGGTGAAATTTACGTTAAAAAATATTTTCCCGCATCATCAAAAGAAAGAATGCTTGCGCTTGTAAACAACCTTATCGAAACAATGAGCGAACGTTTTGAAAGCAATACGTGGATGAGTGAAGAAACAAAAAACCGTGCGAAAGACAAACTCTCAAATATTCTCGTAAAGATAGGTTATCCCGATAAATGGAGAGATTATTCTTCATTAAATATTGACGAAACGAAATCGTATTGGACAAATATAATTCATTCTAATATTTTTGATATTGAGTACATGATGTCTAAAGTAAATAAAGAAGTGGACAGAGATGAATGGCACATGAGTCCGCAAACGGTAAATGCTTATTACAATCCTACTACAAATGAGATTTGTTTCCCTGCCGGAATTTTACAGCCGCCGTTCTTTTATGCGGACGGAGACGATGCAATCAATTACGGTGCTATCGGTGTTGTTATCGGACACGAGCTTACGCATGGTTTTGACGACCAGGGCAGACAGTATGATAAGGATGGCAATTTGCAGGACTGGTGGGCTGACGGCGATGAAGAGAAATTTAATGAGCGTGCGGCAAAGGTTGTGGACAGATTCAACGGTATTGTTGTAATTGACAGTATGCACGCAAATGGAGAATTTACGCTTGGTGAAAATATTGCCGACAACGGAGGATTAAATATTTCTTTTGACGCTTTTAAAAAAGTAGCGGCAATTATTCCGCAAAAAAGTATCGGCGGCTATACGCCCGAGCAAAGATTTTTCCTTGCTTATGCCGCTGTTTGGGCAAATAATATTCGGGACGAAGAAATTCGCCACCGTACAATGACCGACCCGCATGCACTTGGTAAATGGCGTGTAAACGGCACACTTCCGAATGTTGAGGCATTTATTGAAACATGGGATATTAAAGAGGGAGATGGTATGTGGCTTGCACCCGAGAAACGTGCTCTAATTTGGTAAATATATGGAAAAGATAAAAATAAGGATGATTGAGCAACTTAACGACCTTGTTGCTCAGGCAGAAAAAGTCTTAACGGCGGAAAATTTTCCCGACTCTTCCTGCTTTGATTTAATGAACAGGGATACTGAGAAATTTATTGAAATTACAAATGAATTTAAGCATGCTGTTTTTCCGGAGAATAATATCGGTAATAATATTCTCAATCTGAAAAATACGTTGCTGCAGTTACAGCAAAAAGTTACGGTTGCAGAAAACGCTGATGAGCCGAATCACGGTAAATATGCAGAGGTTGAAAGTTGTGAAGTTGAGAGTGGAGATATATTGAAAGAAGCTGCCGCGACTGTGGAGATTGAGCAAACCGTTTTGGATTTCGCTGCGGAAGTACCCGCTGTTGCGGAAACATCTGCAGTTGCTGAAGCACCTGCTGTTACGGAAGTATCCGCCGTTGCGGAAACACCCGCAGTCGCTGAAGCACCTGCTGTTACGGAAGTATCCGCCGTTGCGGAAACACCCGCAGTCGCTGAAGCACCTGCTGTTACGGAAGTATCCGCCGTTGCGGAAACACTCGCAGTTGCTGAAGCACCTGCTGTTACGGAAGTATCCGCCGTTGCGGAGACACCCATAGCCGCAGAGATACCCGCTACATCTGAAACACCTGTTGTTACTGAGGTCCCCGCCGTTGCGGAAACATCGCATTTGCTCGATCGCCTGCGTTCGTTAAGCGAAGAGGGTAAATCTGAAAATATATCGGCACTCAGTGCAATGGTGGACAAATTACGCGGTACTCCGCCAATGCCCGAAATACATCTCGAACACCCGATTGATTTGCGTACATCAATTGGAATAAATGAGAAATTCCTTTTTGTGAACGAACTTTTCAACGGCAGTATTCGTGAATTTAACGAAGCAATGTCGCTGTTAAATAATCTTGACGATTTGGAAAGTGCGGCGGCACAAATGCACACTTACAGAGAAAAATTCGGTTGGAATGAAGATTCGATTGCATATATAACGCTTGAGGAAATGGTAAATCAACGTTTCAGTCAATTTGTACCGGCATAATGATTTTGCTTTTTTTCGGTTCGTTCAACCCTGTTCACAAGGGGCATATTCTCGTTGCAAGTGCGGCGTTGGCGCAATATACCGATTCAAAAGTCTGGTTTGTTCTTTCGGCGCAAAATCCGTTTAAAAACAGAAACGACTTGTGGGATTACGGCAAGCGGCTTGATCTGTTGGAAAAGGCACTCGCAGATGAGCCGAAAATGGAGATATGCAGAATAGAGGATAAATTGCCCAAACCGTCCTATACGATAGACACTCTTAATATTATTACTTCACAATATCCTGCTGAAAAATTTTTACTCCTTATGGGGCAGGATAATCTGCAGGAAATTACAATGTGGAAAGACTGTGAGAAAATTTTGGAACAGTTTCCTGTTGTTGTATATCCGCGTGAAGGCTGCAGAACGTACCTGTCGGGGAATATACCGGCATTGCCGTCAAATGCAAAAATAATATTTTTAGATGCACCGTTGCTTGATTACAGTTCAACAAAAATTCGTAACTTCGTCAAAAAATAAACTTGCGTAATATTATCGTTTTATTTGCCTGTATCCTTTTTATCGGCGGATCATGTTCGCGGATGAACAGATTTATAAAAATACCGGTGCCTGCAGTAAGTTTTAATGTCTATCCATATTCTATGGATTACGGATTGGCTACAATGGGCAGTTATATGATTTTTCAATCACACGGGTATGCAGGAATAATCGTATATCATTACACAAATGATGAATTTCTTGCTTTTGATCTTGCATGTCCTAATGATTTTCAGAACGGTTGCAGTGTTGAGTATATATCAAGCGAGCTTGTTCTGAAATGTAAATGCTGCGGCACAACGTTCAGTATTTTTGACGGCTACCCCCGTAATAATGCGGATATTTACCCAAGTCCATTACATCAGTACAGCACTTCACTGAGTAAAGATAATGTTTTATATATAACAAATTAAAGCCATGAAAAAAAATTTCTTACTTTTGATTTTATCACTTTTTGCAAATACGGTTTTTTCGCAAATAGTGCATGTGGACAACAAGGCACAGTTAGACAGTGTAATATTTGTTGCTCCCGATTATATTACAGGTACGGTTTTTCTTAAAGACGGAAATCAAATAAAAACACTTTTAAATTATAATTATCACAATCAAAATATACTTTATATAGACAGTGAAACGAAAAAGGTATTAAAACTTAACAACTTGCGAGATGTTGCGTTAATAGAAATGAATAAAAGATATTTTATTCCGATACTGGGTGGTTTGGGGGAACTTATTGCGTGTGGTGATGTGTGTCTTGTGTATTTGAAGAAAGTAAATATAGAGACACGAAAGGTATCCGGTTACGATGGTATGGGTGGGTCCACATCTGCAGTACAGGCAGTTAGAGGCTCAGAGAATACAGCGGGCAATTATAGCGGTTATGGTGATGAGCAGACGATTTATGACGGAGTTATTAGCGGACAGGTGAAAATAATATTAAGTGAAAAATTTTATCTTTGCAAACTTGGTGAAACGAAAACGATACCCTTAACGAAAAAGAATCTTCTAAAAATGTTTCCATCCGCAGTTGACTTTATAAATTCTTATTTAGATAAAAATAATCCGAACCTGGAAAATTTTGAGCATGCAAAGATTCTTATTAAACTTTGCAATGAACAATTAAAATAAATTTATTAACATTATTGCATATTTGGATTTTCGCGCGTTATAATATATAAACGATAATATTGTCGTGGATAAATTATAATGTATATGATAGTAAAAACTTATGGTGCTGCGTTAACAGGTATAGAGGCAATACCTATCCGTATTGAAACGAGCATTGAAACAGGTATCAATTTTATGATGGTCGGCTTGCCTGATAATGCCGTTAAAGAAAGCCATTTCAGGATAGCAACGGCACTTGCGCATTGCGGTTACCGTATTCCGAACAAAAAGATTGTAATAAATCTCGCACCTGCCGACTTGAAAAAAGAAGGCTCGGCGTACGATTTAACGCTGGCAACAGGTATTCTTGCCGCATCTGAGCAGATAAACAATAAGGATACGGGCGATTACCTTATTATGGGTGAGTTGTCGCTTGATGGTTATTTGCAGCCGATACGCGGTGCGCTTCCTATTGCCATTGAAGCAAAAAAGCAAGATTTTAAAGGAGTTATTTTACCTGTGCAGAATGTCAATGAAGCCGCAATGGTAGAGGGCTTGCCTGTATATGGTGCTGCGCATCTTAAAGAAGTTATTGATTTTTTTGACGGTAAAAATACGTTTGTGCCGCATCGTTTTACAGCACCGGAAAATCTATACGGTACAACAGAAACAAATATTGATTTTTGTGATGTAAAAGGGCAGATGCAGGCAAAGCGTGCACTTGAAGTTGCGGCGGCAGGAGGACATAATATATTGCTTGTAGGCACTCCGGGCAGTGGTAAGACACTTCTCGCAAAACGTTTATCCGGTATCCTGCCGCCGCTAACAAAAGAGGAACAATTGGAAACAACAAAAATATATTCGGTTTCAGGCAAATTGCAACAGCATAACGCACTTATAACCTGTCGCCCTTTCCGCTCGCCGCATCATACAATAAGTTACACAGCCCTTGTAGGCGGCGGCTCATATCCAATGCCGGGCGAAATTTCACTTGCGCATAACGGCGTTCTTTTTCTCGATGAATTGCCTGAGTTCAGTCGTAAGACAATAGAAGTTTTAAGGCAACCGCTTGAAGATGGAAGAGTGCAGATTTCACGTGCAAAAATGAATGTTTCCTATCCATCTGATTTTATGTTCGTTGCTTCTATGAATCCTTGTCCGTGCGGCTATTATGGCGCAACAGGGCATACCTGTACCTGCAAACCAAACCAACTGTTACAGTATCGCGGCAAAATTTCAGGACCGCTTTATGACAGAATTGATTTGCAGGTGCAGGTATCGGCGGTAACGTATGAGGAAATTTCCGACACGAAAACTTCGGGCGACAGCAGCGAAGTTATACGCTCACGTGTAATTGCAGCGAGAAATATTCAGTACGAACGCTTTGCCGGCACAGGAATACACAGCAATTCGCAAATGAATTGTAACGAACTGCGCAAGTACTGTATTCTACCGTCTCAAGGGCGAGTGTTAATGAAAAAAACTATGGAGCATTATATGTTGTCGGGTCGTGCGCATGATCGTATTTTAAAGGTCGCCCGCACTATCGCCGACCTTGACGGCAGTGAGGCAATTAACGAAATCCACTTGTCGGAAGCGATTCATTATCGGTTGTAAATTGTAAAGCGGGGAAATAAAATGTAGAAAAATCGTATCTTTGAGGAACTGAACGTTTGAAAAATTCCAACGTTCAGTTCCCCAAATAATGAAAGAAAACGATTTGATATTTATTTTATACAGTGATGCCCGTACAGTATTTCGTCTGAAAGATGTGGCGATGCTTTCGGGTGAAACGAATTTTGATTCTTTAAAATATAAATTGAATTATTATATTCGTACAGGCAGATTATTGAACCCCCGCAAGGGAATTTATTGCAAACAGGGTTATAATAAAGACGAATTGGCATGTCGTATTTTCGCGCCTGCTTATATTTCTTTGGAGTATGTTTTACAAAAAGCAGGCGTTGTTTTTCAGTATGATAGTCGGTTTACTATGGTTTCTTACCTGAATCGTGAAATTGAAATCAACGAAGATACATTTGTGTTTAAAAAGATAAAAAAAGAGTTACTTGTTCCGGGTAATGGTATTGAGCAGAGGGGTGCAATCTCTATTGCTCTGCCTGAGCGTGCATTTTTAGATATGTTATACCTGAATGGCGAAATGTATTTTGATAATCTGCGCTTGTTGGACAGAGATAAAGTTGAGCAAATTTTACCAATTTATAAATCAAAAGTGTTAGATAAAAGAGCTATAAAGATATTGAAAAATGATAGATATAAATAAGCATAAGTATTTTATGATGCAGATTTTGCACGATATTTATTCTGACTTGGAGCTTGCTAATGCTTTGGGTTTTAAAGGAGGTACTGCTGCAATGTTTTTTTATAATTTACCTCGTTTTTCTGTTGATTTGGATTTCAATTTATTAAAACCCGAACTTGAAAATAATGTTTATAAAAAATTGCATAATATCTTGCTTAAATATGGTAAAATAGACGATGAAGCGCAAAAATTTTTTGGTCACATTCTTGTACTTGATTACGGCAAAGGAGAAAGAAAATTAAAAGTTGAGGTTTCTAATCGTCAGTACGATAACCATTATCAAGTAAAAACCGCAATGGGTACAAATATGCTTGTTCTTACACTTCCTGATATGCTTGCTCATAAACTTTGTGCGTTGCTTGACAGAAATCAATTAACCAATAGAGATATTTTTGATTGCTGGTTTTTTCTTTCAAACCGCACACCGGTAAATGGCAGCATAGTGGAAAGCAGAATGAATATACCGTTTGCCGATTATCTTCAGAAGTGCGCCGATACTCTTGAAAAAATAGAGGACAAGGGATTACTAAACGGACTTGGCGAATTGCTTGATACAAAAACAAAGAACTTCGTGCGCCATAAATTGCGTAAAGAGATTGTCTTTTTGCTTCGGGTTTATAAAGAATTTCCTGTAGTATAAATTATCTAAAAAGTCAAGGAAATACGGAGTCCATACCAACAGCGTCTTTTATATCATATTCGCCGATACGGATACGGCGCAGCGCAGACAAATACGCACCGCAGCCAAGCAGCATACCGAAATCGCGGGCAATAGCACGAATATACGTACCTTTGCTGCACGTAATACGAAAATCAACTTCGGGCAATTCAATACGTGTTAATTCAAACTCACGCACCTCAACGCTTTTTGCAGGCATTTCAACTTTACGGTCCTTACGGGCATATTCATAAGCGCGTTTGCCGTCAATCTTTATTGCAGAAAAAACAGGCGGCGTTTGCATAATTGCACCTGTCAATTTCAAAGCGGCTTGCCGTAAATTCTGTTCAGTAAGATGAGAGTATTCGCCGCTGTAATGCGGCTCTTTTTCAAGGTCAAAACTGTCGGTTGTCTGTCCGAGAACAAAAGTGCCTGTATATTCTTTCTCACCTGCTTGCAACAGCTCAATTTGCTTTGTGAGTTTGCCTGTAACAACGATTAAAAGCCCTGTTGCGAGTGGATCAAGTGTGCCGGCATGTCCGACTTTTATTTTTTTTAACCCTGTTTCGCGTTTGCAGTAATAACGGATTTTATTTACAACGTCAAATGAGGTCCATCGATACGGTTTATCAACAAGAAACACCCGCCCTTCAATGATAGAATTTTCCATTTTATCAAAACAGTAACTTGTATATATTGTCGTCAACAGATGGGCACATTAATCTGTCAAATTTTTTGAAGATTTTTCCAACGCATTCAATCGTTGCACAATCTTGTCAAAATTTTTGAAATGCACAACAGAACGCATAAATATTGCAGGGTCTATTGCAGGAGTACCGATGAGCGCAGTATTTTCCCTGTGTACGGAATTGGGCAACCCCGCTTGTGCCGCGAGCCGCGTACCGTTGGCAATTTTCAAATGCCCTGCCAAACCAACCTGCCCGCCGAACATACAGTTTTCGCCCACATGAGTAGAACCTGAAATACCTACCTGAGAAGCCATTACGGTATTTTTACCAATCGTAACATTATGCGCAATCTGAATAAGATTATCAAGTTTCACACCCTCTTCAATAACAGTGGAACCCATGGTTGCCTTATCAATACAAGTGTTAGCACCAATCTCAACATAATCCTTAATAATCACATTGCCTGTCTGCGGAATTTTGTCGTAAGTGCCGTTATTCGGCGCAAAGCCGAAGCCGTCCGCACCAATTACCGCCCCTGCATGCAGCGTACAATGCTTGCCGATAATACAGCCTGCATAAATTTTTACACCCGCATAAATAGTTGTGCTTTCGCCGATAAAGCAGTTATTACCGATAACGGTATTAGGGTAGATGTAACAGTTATCGCCAACAGTAACACCGTCGCCAATAACAGCGAAAGCACCAACATATACATTTGCGCCGATTACAGCAGTTGCAGCAATATCCGCCTTATCGGATACCACAGCGGCAGGTTTTGCAGCGTTGTCGTAAAATGCAAGCAACTTTGCAAAAGCGGAATAAGGGTCGGCAACGCGGATAATTGTTGTTGTAACAGGCTTTTCAGGCACAAAATCATTGCTGACAATAATACCTGTTGCCGCCGTTTCGTATATGTAATGCGTATATTTCGGATTGGCAAGAAATCCCAATCCACCCTTGACACCCTCTTCTATTTTGCAAAGCGTGTAAACAGTTGCATTGCCGTCACCCTCAACTTTCCCGCCTGTAATATCAGCTACCTGCTGTAATGTAAAAGAAGTCATAATGATGTTTTTCTAATTCTGCTTCCGATAAGTGCGTAAAACAGCAAATATGCAAGACCTGCTATTATCACCCAATAACTGCCGGAGTATGAATCGGTTATATCTACAATTCCGTTTTGTAATAATGGTAAAATTGCGCCGCCGCAACACAGTGTCATAAAGATACCCGACGCTTTTTCCGTCAGTGAGCCAAGTCCTTCAACGGCAAGGTTAAAAATTCCACCCCACATTACCGACATACATAGCCCGACAAGCACTAAATATGCTGCATTAACAGGTACCAGGGCAGTACCAAAAGTAAGTGAGCCGTTTACATCTTTCATCAAAACAGGGATATTTACATTGTTTGCAGTGTCCGAAAACATTGCAAGAAAAACGAGTACAAGTCCGACGCTTGTGACAGTTGCAAGCATTGTTTTGCTTGACACTTTGCCGCCGATAGCAGCACCGATAAGGCGACCGATAAGCATTAAAAACCAGTACGTACCCGCAACAAAACCTGCAGTAGTAGCGGCTGCTTCAGGAGTTCCGAGAAGACTGAGCTTTTCGTCTGTCAGCCATGTAAACAGCACTTTCGGCGTACCTACTTCTATACCTACATAAACGAAAATACCGATTGCACCAAGTAAAAAATGACGGTACGAAAGCGGATTGCCCTTAATTTGCGCTGTTTTCTCACGCACAGGACTGGGTATGCTTGCAATGGCAATAACAAGAAATGCGAAAGCAAAAACGGCGAGCGCAATATACATTACAGGATAAACAGACGATATTTGTGCCTTTGTAATATCGCCAACGAGTGCGCCGACGAGCATAATAACAGCAGTTCCGCAAAGTGAGTTAAACGCACCGCCAAGTTGAACTAACTGATTGCCTGTTTTTCCGCCACCGCCGATAGAGTTAAGCATTGGATTTACAACGGTGTTCAGAAGGCACATTGAAAATCCTGCAATAAACGCGCCTGTCAGATAAACAATGTAAGCAGCATTTCCATCAAAAGTTCCCGAAAGCGTCTGTATTCCTACACCGGCAAAACCAACCGAAACAGCGAGTAATGCTGTTTTTTTGTAGCCCCATCTTTGCAGGATAATTCCACCCGGCACACCCATAATAGCGTATGCAATAAAGTTCGCAAAAACGCCAAATGCTCCGAGGAAGTTAGATATGCCAAATTGATTTTTCAGCACATCTCCCATAGGAGAGGCGAGATTAGTAACGAAAGAAATCATCCCGAAAAGAAATATCATCATTATAATCGGGAGAACGTTTTTAGATTTTTTTCCCATAGTATTGTTTATTTAAGGGTTTATATGATTGGTTAAATTTTTATCAAACTTTCGCTTTTCTTGTAGTTCTGACTTTTGGCATACCTGACAATAGCAGGAATTTTTATCAACTTATATTATATTTCGTTATGCGTCAATATTGGCGTAAGTAGCGTTTGTTTCAATAAATTCGCGGCGGGGCGGAACTTCATCTCCCATAAGCATTGAAAAAATACGGTCGGCTTCCGAAGCATTTTCAATATTTACTTGACGCAGCGTACGTTTTTCCGGATTCATAGTCGTTTCCCAAAGTTGAATATCGCTCATTTCACCAAGACCTTTATAACGTTGAATATGTACGCCCTTTTTCTTTCCGCCGTCCGAAAACTCGTTAACAATTTTCGCACGTTCATCTTCCGTCCAGCAGTAACGCTCATTTTTGCCGGATTTTATCAGATAGAGCGGCGGAGTTGCGATATAAACATAGCCGTTTTCAATAAGTTCACGCATATATCGGAAAAAGAATGTCAGGATTAACGTTGTGATATGGCTTCCGTCAACATCGGCATCGGTCATAATAACAACTTTGTGATAACGCAGTTTTTCGGTGTTCAATACTTTGCCCTCAGGCGTTTCTTCACCGTAAACACCGAGTGCGGTATAAATGTTTTTTACTTCCTCACTGTCAAAAACCTTATGCTGCATTGCTTTTTCAACGTTGAGTATCTTTCCGCGCAAAGGCAAAATTGCCTGATAACGGCGGTCGCGTCCTTTTTTCGCCGTACCGCCCGCAGAGTCGCCCTCAACGAGGTAAATTTCGCAAAGCGCGGGGTCTTTGTCCGAACAGTCGGAAAGTTTTCCGGGTAAAGAGTTGCCGCCGAAAACGCTTTTACGCTGTACCATTTCACGTGCTTTGCGGGCAGCGTTCCGTGCTGTAGCAGCAAGAATTACTTTTTCAATAATCATTTTTGCTTCCTTCGGATGTTCCTCTAAAAAGTAAGAAAGCATTTCGCTAACCACTTGCGACACAACAGCCTGAACTTCACCGTTGCCGAGTTTTGTTTTTGTCTGTCCTTCAAATTGAGGCTCTGCAACTTTAACGGAAATAATTGCTGTTAATCCTTCGCGAAAATCATCTCCCTTAATCTCTATTTTCTGCTTTTCCAACTTTTCAAGCATTCCCGATTTTTTCGCGTAATCGGAAAGTGTTCTTGTCAAACCCATACGAAAGCCCGAAAGGTGGGTACCACCTTCAATTGTATTGATATTGTTAACGTATGAATGTAAATTTTCCGTATATCCGTCGTTATATTCCATCGCGATTTCAACAGGCATGCCGTTACGCTCACCCTCCATACAGATAGGCAAATTCATAAGCTTTGTACGTCCTGCGTCGAGATAACTTATAAAATCTTTAAGTCCGTTAGCAGAATAAAATATTTCATGCTTCGGCTCACCCTGTTCGTTCAGTTCGCGCATATCGGAAAGTTCCAGTTTTACGCCTTTATTCAAAAAAGCAAGTTCGCGCAAACGTGTTGCAAGTGTTTTATAATCGTAGATAAGTGTTGAAAATATTGTACTGTCGGGCTTAAAAGTAATAAGCGTACCGCGTTTATCGCTTTTGCCGATTTCTTTCACAGGGTAAAGCGGAATACCACGCTCATACTCCTGAATAAAATGTTTGCCGTCGCGAAAGACTTCTGCCGTAAGATGTTCCGACAGAGCATTTACGCAGGAAACGCCAACGCCGTGAAGCCCGCCCGAAACCTTATACGTGCCTTTGTCAAATTTACCGCCTGCATGAAGTACAGTCATAACAACCTCAAGCGCGGAGCGTTTCTCTTTCGGATGCATATCAGTAGGAATACCGCGTCCGTTGTCAAGTACGGAAATAGAATTATCTTCAAGAATTTTTACCTCAATATGGTCGCAATAACCGGCAAGTGCCTCATCTATGGAATTATCTGCAACCTCGTAAACCAAGTGGTGTAAACCGCGCTCATTAACATCGCCAATATACATAGCGGGGCGTTTGCGCACCGCTTCCAAACCTTCTAAAACCTGAATATTTGCGGCACCATAATTGCCGCTTTTCTGCTCTTTTTCTAATTCACTCATAATCAATCCATTGTAATATACTTAATGTGCAACAAAAATACAAAATTTTAAAGTAAAAAACAAGTATTTCAGCAGATAAAAATAGGGTATTTTTCCCCAAATAAATACTTGATAAATAAGTGCTTATGAATTTATAGTGGAAAACTCACAATAACATCAATAGCCTTGTTGTAAATATACTGCATTTCTCTTGCTACATTCCCTTTTGGAGCAAAACGGGCAAACTCGCAGTCATCAAGGGTTTGAATAAATTGAGTGATATATTCGGGATTAAGTTGCCGCGTTTCAAGTATGCCTCTTACCGTATCCCGTGACAGTTCCGCAGTAGGGATATTAAGTTTATTGCCGATAAAGCCCCAAAGAGCAATAGAAATTTCCGTATAAAATTCGTCGCGCCTGTTTGCAATCATAAACTTTGACGCTTTTTTAAGACATTTTTTCGCTTTGTGCAACGCTTTTCTGTTGCGGATACCGGCAATATCAAGTTGTTTTTTTGCGCGATTTTTAAACGTAATAACCGAAGCAATAAATAGAAGTATAACTACCGTAATGAGAATAAAAAAATCAAGCGAAAGAAAAAATTTGTAATCTGCAATTTTAAATTTCGGCGTATTTGTTTTAATATATTCAATATCGTTTTTCAATACCCTGTTACTGCCCGCAAAACCTGCAGTATAATTTTCTTTTCCCTGCGCAACATCAAGAGGTATTTCAGGAACAGTTACGGTTTCGTATTTGTGTTTAGACGGATTAAAAAATGTGTAATCAAAAGATGGAATAACAAATCTGCCTGCACTGCGCGGAATAACCGTATATTCAAACGTCATACTGCCCGATACTCCGGTGGCAACAGCATTTTTTTCCGAACTTATCTGCGGCTGATATACTTCAAAATCAGGCGGGAAAACGAAATCCGGCGGAGTAATCATCTCTATATTGCCGTGTCCGCTAACAGTAAATTTAAATGTAATCGCTTCGCCTGACACCGGTTGTTTTGCGGCGTCACGGTCAAATGTTACATCAAAATCGCCGACAGTACTGCCGAAATTTTCGGGCATATCATCTTCGGGTAAATCTTTTACACGAATTGTTAATGTATTTGATTTTATTTTTTTCTCTACATTTTGGACAGGAGTAAAAAACGGATCGTCAAAAATATCCCAAATACTGCCTGTACGTCTCCTTGCCGTAACAACTTGTGCAATAGCGTTCAACTCTAACGGCTCAAGCGAAAGAGTGCCTGTTTCCTGCGGAAATACTGCGACTTTGCGGAAAGTGGACACAATATATGTTTTTCCGTTTATCGTTTCCTGTTTTCTTTCATTCACTTCACCGAGTTCTTCACTCCAAAAACCCTTAAAAGACGGCATTCTGTCTAAGGATACATTTGCTAAACTAACGGCGGAGTAAAGTTTGTAAGTTAAAATAACTTCCTCTCCCTTGTATGGATTGCTTTTATTTGCGGTTACCCTTACGTATAAATCTTTGTCGGATATATTCACATCCGTTGCTGCCTGCAGTTGCTGTGTCTGCCGTGTTTGCTGCTGTGTTTGGCTTGCAGGGCGATTTGCAGAAGCGACAACCTGAACAGTGAATGGATTTGATGAATACTGATTTCCGTTTGCCGTAATTGAAGCGGCACCGATATTGTATGTTCCTGCTTTTAATGCTCTTAACTGATACGTATATGAAACGGTAAAAGAATGTGATACCTTTCCGTTAATGTAACTGCTGTTTGACGACTGGCTTTGAAACGGTCCCGATACGTCAAAACCTTTAAACGGCGGTACTTTCAAGCTTGATGATCCTTTCGCATTAAAAGAAAATGATATTTGAAAATTATCGCCTTCATAAACCTGAGCCGGTGCGTTGACAGTGAGTTGCGGCTCCTGTGCATACGTTGCACCTGTTGCGCTTATTGCGTAATTTGCGATAATAAATAAAAATATGTATTTTAAAATTTTCATTACCAGTCTTTGTCTGTTTTGCTTTTAACCGCCTGTACTTTCTTGCCTTCTTTCACTTTGTCAAGCGTATTCTTTTCCTGATTCTCAAACGCACGTAACATCTGTTCTGCTTTTGCTTTATCCTGTTGCTGTTTTTGACGTTGGCGTTTTTGCTCTTGCTGCTGCCTGTTTTTTTCGTTATCGCTGTTCCGATTATCTTTGTTTTGCTGATTTTGATTGTCTTTATTATCCTTATTATCCTTGTTGTTTTTGTTATCTTTGTTATCTTTATTGTCTTTATTGTCCTTGTTATCCTTGTTATCTTTATTATCTTTATTATCTTTGTTATCTTTATTGTCCTTATTGTCTTTGTTTTGCTCCTGCTGTTGCTTTAACATTTGTTTTGCGTAAGCGAGATTATATTTTGTATCTTCGTCGTTAGGTTTTAATTTCAGTGCGTCAATATATGATTTAATAGACTCTTCGTATTGTTGCTGTTTTAACTGTGCATTGCCCAAGTTGTAAAGTGTATGGGCGCGTTGCTGCGGAGTAATGCGTTTGTCGTTTAATACTGTTTGATATTGCTGTATGGCTTTGTCGTACTGTTGCTGTTTGTAATTAGCATTACCCAAATTATAATGCGCCTTTGTATAGTTACTGTCTGCTACTAATGCGCGTGTATATTCCTCAGCAGCATTACCGAAATTTTTATTTTCAAAATAATTATTGCCTTTATGTATTGTACGTGCAACCTGCGCATGTGCCGCACCCAGCGTTAATGCAGCAAGAAGCATTACTGCCGCCGCACTTCGTACTGTTTTTCGTGTCCCGAAAATATTTTTTCTGTTAAGCACCCTGTGTCGTTTTTCAAATACGAAAATATCTGCAATCAGCAGTAATAAAGCAAGCAGTACGAAATATCCGTATCTCGTTTCAAATCCCGATATGGCACGACTTTCAAACTGAACTTTATCTAACTTGGCAGTAAGATTTACAATTTTATCTACTCCCTGCGATGAATTGTTTGAACCTACATATTCGCCCCCGCCGTTGGAAGCAATTTCGGCAAGCATTTCCTCGTCAAGATGTGTAATAACAACATTGCCGTCTTTGTCTTTTTTGTAACCGGCAATCTGTCCGTTTCTTTTAATCGGGATAGGACCGCCTGCAGATGTACCCATGCCGACAGTATGTACAACAATGCCCTTTTTATGTGCCTCTGACGCCATATCGGGTGCGTTGTCCTCAAGATTTTCTCCGTCACTGATTACAATAATAGCCTTGTTACGCTTATTCTCACTGCTCTTTTCCTCACTGCTTTCAAAACTGTTTAAACACAACTCAATCGCATAACCGATAGCAGTACCCTGTGCGCTTATATCGTCGGTTGAGATATTGCTCACAAAAAGTTTTGCCGCGCCGTAATCATTTGTAAGCGGAAGTTGCAAGTATGCGTCCCCTGCAAAAACGACAAGTCCGATTCTGTCGCCCCGAAGTTTGTCCGTAAGGTTTATTATTGCCTGCTTTGCCCTTGTAAGACGTGAGGGTTGCACATCTTCACTGTTCATGGAGTTGGAAATATCAAGCGCAATCATTAAGTCCGCACCGTTGCGCTCGGCTCTCTTTACGGTTGTTCCCATCTGCGGATTAGCAAGCGAAATAATAAGCAGCGCGAAAACAAAAACTAATGTAAAATATTTAATATATTGCTTTCCCGATGAGTATTCAGGCATAAGTTCACGCACAAGCGGCAAATCGCCAAGCATTTTAAGTTGATTTTTTTTACGCAGCATGTAATAAAAGCAGTATGCCGCCAGCACTACAACTATTAGCAGCCAATACAATAACGATGGTCTTTCTATATTAAAAAGCATAATTATCTATTGTTAAACTTTGCAAAATATTCATTTACGGCAGTGTTTTAAAATAAACATATCGACCTGTCATTTCCAAACAGAGGCATATCAGCGCAAGCAATACCCATAAAAAATATTCCTCACTATGCTGTTCAAACGACAGGACCTCTATTTTTGTCTTTTCAAGTTTGTCAATTTCGTCGAAAATACCTTTCAACTTATTTTTATTTGTTGCACGAAAATATTTGCCGCCTGTCAAATCGGACATCTCCGTTAAAAGTTTCTCATCAATCTCCACAGGGACATTTATGTACTGTTTTCCAAATGCTGTCTGAACAGGATATGGAGCAGTACCGCGTGTACCAACTCCTATGGAATACATTCGTATATCAAAAAGTTTTGCAGTTTCGGCAGCAGTCAGAGGATCAATATTTCCCTGATTATTTACTCCGTCCGTAAGTAAAATGATAACTTTACTTTTCGCTTCGCTGTTTTTAATTCTGTTTATACCAACTGCAAGTCCGTCTCCAATAGCAGTACCGTCAAGAATAATACCGTTTTTTAATTCTTTAAGTTTTCGCAGGAGAATACTTTTGTCTATCGTTAAGGGACATTGCGTATATGCTTCGCCGCTGAATGCAACAAGAGCAATACGGTCATTCTTACGTGCGCTTATAAAATCGGCGGCAACCTGTTTTGCCGCTTCAAGGCGATTCGGACTGAAATCCTCTGTAATCATACTTCCCGAAACATCCATTGCAATAACAATATCAATGCCGTGAATTGTCTGTTCATCATTCTTTTTTGATGATTGCGGACGCGCCATTGCAACAATTAAAAAGCCTACGGTTAATATGCGCAATACAGGCAATACAGGGTGTAAACGTTGTTTCAACGTTTTGCGCCTTTGTTCGCTAAATTCCGCATGCGAAAAATGCAGTGTCGGTTTTGTTTCTTTATCTTTTAAAATATACCACGCTGCAAGTAAAGGCAGGATAAGCAATGCCCAAAGGAAGTTCGGATGTAAAAATATTATATCACTCATACGGCTGCCTCCTCTTTTGCTTTGTCTGCGGCGGTATTATCGTAACCATCTGTGAAAATATCACTCTCGCTTTCTATATATCTTAACACATTTGCATAACACGTTTCGTTATCTGCCGGCACAGGTGCGTTTTTTGCGAACTTTGCCAAATCAGCATTAGTTAAAACAAAACGAAAATCGCTTGCAGTATCTTTCTTATCGGGAAAATGCAAAATAAAAGCATCCATCAGTTCACTTGATGTCATTTCAAGCGCAGCAATACTGTGACGCACATAAAGATACTGACGTAAAATATCGGTCAAAAGGGTGTAATATTCCTTAATAGCATTTTGTTGCCATAATTTTTTTTCATGTAAATCCCGCAATGCGCGTAATGCCGTTTCGCGGGGCGACAGTGCAGGTTTACGCGGGCGTAAAAACAGCGGCTCGTCTTTTTTACGTTTTAAATAGTACCATACTCCTAATGTAATCAACACCAACAATACGGCAACAACTGCTACCCAAACCCAATTTTCTTTTATCCATTCGTTAAAACGTTCAACAAATGAAATTTTTTCAATGGGAGCAATATCGCGTATATCTGCCGTTGTATCAACCGCAGGCAGGGTAATTGTAAAACGAAATGTGTCCGAATAAACAATCTGTCCGTCAGGACTGCCCGGATCTATATAGAACGGTTGCGGCGGAATTGTATATTCTCCTTCTTCATAAACGGCAAACTTGTACGCTATCTGTTGAGATACGCCGTTATTTTCATGTAACGTATCCTGTTTCGGAATAACGGGAAAAAATTCCAGACCCGAAAAATCATCGGAGTTTATTTGCGGAAAACGTACAGGTGTAAGCGTGGAAGATGTATAACTGAAAGTGAGCGTGAGCTCGTCGCCGATTTGTCGGACAGTGTCGGGTACAAACACCCGAACCTGTGCATTAGTATCTGCAAAAATAAGTACGGCAAATATTGTAGATATTATATTTTTCGCAGTCGGTTTCATATTACTAAAAACTTCGTTTATACTATCTCGAAAAAAGCGAAATAAGCGGTTTAACATAATCCTCTTTAGTAGTAATACTTGTATGACGCATCCCATATTTCATAAACACCTTGCGGGCATATTCGTCGCGTTCCGAAAAAGTACTTGCATAAAGGTCTCTATTATATTTTGAAGATGTGTCAACAGTGAATATTTTACCTGTTTCATTATCGTAAAAACGGACAATGCCGACACTCGGTATTGCCTGTTCAAGCATATCGTTTATAATGATAGCATTAAGGTCGTGTTCTTTTGCAACGATTTTTAAAGCGTCTTCGTAACTGTTGTCAAGAAAATCGGAAATTAAAAACGCAGTGCATTTTCTTTTTTGCACGTTTTTGAAAAAGCGCAATGCCTCGCTGATTGACGTACCTTTTTCCTGCGGCGCAAAATCAATCATTTCGCGGATAATACGCAAAATATGCGTACGTCCTTTTTTAGGCGGGATAAATTTTTCTATTTTTGAACTGAAAAATATTACACCAACCTTATCGTTATTTTCAATTGCGGAAAACGCGAGTGTAGCGGCAATTTCCGTTATCATGTCTTTTTTGCTGCGAACGGTGCTGCCGAAATCATTTGACGCGCTGACATCAATAAGAAGCATGAAAGTAAGTTCACGTTCTTCCTCAAATATTTTGACATAAGGATGTCCGAAACGTGCGGTAACGTTCCAGTCAATAAAGCGAATATCATCTCCATACTGATACTCCCGCACTTCACTGAAAGTCATGCCCCGCCCCTTAAATGCACTGTGATACTGTCCCGAAAAAATTTGCTTGGACAGTCCCCGCGTTTTAATTTCTATCTTACGAACCTTTTGTAAAATTTCCGATGTGTCCATGTAATTACTCTTGATATTATTATGGGACTTCAACAGTATTTAAAATCTCGGTCAAAATATCCTCAGTAGTGATGTTTTGCGCCTCGGCTTCATAAGTTAAACCGATTCTGTGGCGCATAACGTCAAAGCATATTGCGCGTATATCCTCAGGAATAACATATCCTCTGCGTTTTATAAATGAGTATGCTTTTGCGGCGAGGGCAAGATTTATACTTGCACGCGGGGACGCACCGTAGGAAATCATATTCCTGTATTTTTCCAGTTTGTATTTTTCAGGAAAACGTGTTGCAAACACAATATCGGTAATATAGTTTTCAATTTTTTCATCTAAATAAACTTCGCGCACCAACTTCCGCGCCGAAAGAATTTCTGCGGTAGAAACAACCTTGCTTACATGTATGCGCTCGTAAGAAACATTTTGACGAATAATTTGCTTTTCTTCCTCTTTTTCAGGATAACCGATAACAACTTTTAACATAAATCTGTCCACCTGCGCTTCCGGCAGCGGATACGTGCCTTCCTGTTCAATGGGATTTTGTGTCGCAAGAACAAGAAACGGACTTTCAAGTTCAAATGTTTTATCGCCTATTGTCACCTGATGTTCCTGCATTGCTTCAAGCAGTGCGCTTTGCACCTTTGCAGGAGCGCGGTTAATTTCGTCTGCGAGAACAAAATTTGCAAAAACGGGTCCTTTGCGCGTTGTGAATGCATTGTCTTTAACACTGTAAATCTGCGTACCGACAAGGTCGGCGGGCAAAAGGTCGGGTGTGAATTGAATACGGCTGAATTTACCGTCCACTGCTTCGGAAAGTGTTTTTATTGCGAGCGTTTTTGCAAGTCCCGGAACACCTTCAAGTAAAAGATGCCCATCTGCGAGAAGTCCCACAAGCAGGCGTTCAACCATACCTTTCTGTCCGACAATAACTTTTTTTACTTCCATAAGAAGCAGGTCGATAAAAGCACTTTCGCGTTGAATTTTTTCATTAAGTTCTTTAATGTCTGTCTGTTCCATATTATTATAAATTTAAGCAATGTAAAACGTCAATATATGAATTTAATATATAAATTAACGTGCAATGTAAAGCGGCGCAAATATAAGAAAAATTACGCTTTCGGATGTGCATTTTTATACGATTCTTTCAATTTTTCTATTGTATTATGTGTATATATCTGTGTTGAAGCAAGGGATGAGTGGCCTAATAACTCCCTAACTGCATTCAGTTCCGCACCGTTGTTCAGAATATGTGTTGCAAACGTATGTCTTAATACATGAGGCGAACATTTTGAAAGTGATGTATGTGCGCGTAACGATGAGTTAATTAAGCGGTATATGTAGATGTATGGTAATTTACCGCCTCTTTTGTTGACAAAAAATGTATCTGCCGAAAGAGAAAGTTCGGAGCGTAGTTTACGATATTGCCGAATCTGCTCGCAGAGAGGTTTGGGAAAAGGGATAATACGTTCTTTATTTCTTTTTCCAAGTACTTTGATCTGTTGGGAAGATATATCAACATTTATATCTTTAAGTGTGATAAGTTCCGCTGCCCGAATACCTGTTGCGTAAAACATTTCAAGAATAATAAATTTCAGCCACCGGGTAAAATCGCCGTTATCGGCAGGCACGTTATGTGTAATTTCGGACATCTTGCTTTGTTCGACAAAAACAGGAAGACGTTTTGATATTTTCGGCAGTGGTAAGGAATTAGCGGGGTTAGATGTAATGAACCCATGACGCATGGCGTATTTGTAGAGGGATTGCAGGCATGAAATTTTTCTGCGTATGGAAGTTGCGGATTTTTTATTTTCAAAGAGAAATACTACGTATGAGCGTATAATATCGGAAGTTGCCTGTAACAGGTCATGAGTTTCGTAATTTGATTTCAAATACTTGTCAAATTCGGTCAGGTCGTTGCCGTACGCTTTTACTGTGAGGGGGGAGTAGCGTTTTTCTGCGGCGGCGTAATTTAAGAATTGTTCTGTTATTTGCTGCATGCTGCAAAGTTAGTGATTTAGGGATTATTATTTCTTGCCGCATTTGCGAATAGTTGGGAAAATCCGTACCTTTGCAACTCGTTCGGGGGGCATTAGCTCATTTGGTAGAGCGTTTGACTGGCAGTCAAAAGGTGGACGGTTCGATTCCGTTATGCTCCACAACTTATACTGATTATTAGTGTGCTTTACTATGTTAGGGACTATTTTGGGGACTAAATAAACAAAATAAAAAGTTGCGAATCGCCTTAAAAATGTATCAAATTATAACTCTACGGACTTGACCGTAGAAGCCCCTTGATTGTATCAGTATCATCCTTAATCTCTTTGATTCCGCGTAGCATATCTACCGAGAGCAGCACAATTGTATCAATCTTGTGTTCAGTTCTTGTTACAACAACTTGAACAGTGTCCACTTTTGCAGGCAGCCCTTGCAAACTGTCAAGCATTATGCGTGATACAGCGAGGCTACTCTGAATACTGTCGTACTGTATTTGAGTGCGCTCGATAATCTCTCGCGTTTCTTTGTTGCATTTATTTTTGCCGGCGAAGTAGCCGCCGGTGAATCCGCCCCCACTGAGGAGCAGCATTAGTGCTATTATTACCCATTCCATATTTTTCTTCATTTATTCATTGATATAGCATTCAACGGTATCACGGAACTCGTCAAAGGTGCGACATACGGCATATTGGTATCCGTATCGGTGGCAATATTTCTCGAACTGTTTCTGGTGGTCGGATTGCCGCCCGCCGCCGTATTTCATCTCTATACACAATGCGCCGTAATTCGCATTCTGCTTTAATAATATTAAATCAGCCACGCCTGCCATTACGCCCTCACGCTTCATTTTTGCCGCCTCAAGTACATTCCGTGAGCCACCATTGGGAACAGCAAAAAGCACTAATTTGGGATACTGTAGCCGAAACCACTTGACGCAGGATTGCTGTAGTTTACTTTCAAGTTGTCTCATCTCTTTCTAAATTTATATATAGCATCGCTTCTTCGTACACCTCATCAACACTCACTCTCTGCAATGCGGTGTTTATACTATGAGATTTACGCCAATCAAGTAAGCCGTTCATACTTGCAAAGCCAATCACAAAACCCCGCCACGACACACCGTAGCGACTGTGGAGTTGATTAGGGTCACTATAATACTTCATGCATTCAACCAAAATAAACGTCCACTTCTGCCTTACGCCTGTTAACTAATCCCTGTATTTTCTTCCCGCCGGCGTTGACCCACTTCATAAACTCATCGCGTATTGTTGCGTCATTTGGGTCTTTCTGTATCCTTTTATAAAGTGTCGAAGACTTGAAATTCGCGATACCGAGATTGTAGCAGAAAGAACAAACGGCGTCGTACTGATTTTGTTTTAATTTGTTTACGGGCGGCAGACGTTTCTGCATTTCGTGTAGATACTGCGACAATTCGTATTCCGCCCGCTCTTGCGTGATAGTGTCGCCCATCGCGACGCGCTTATCGGTGTCGTGATATACTATTGTTCCGTACCCAATCGTAGGAACTCCCGCACTGTCCTTATAGGCTTGCAACTTGCAGCCCTCGAAATTTTTGATTAGGCGGATACCTTTTTCACTTATTTTCATGGTACTGTTATTATTATTGTCTTTTTATAGTGTTAGAGTTTTTTCTTTTTTATTTTTTATTCCCTGTAATGGTGATTTTGAATAATGCGTAATTGTCTTAATACTTATATTTGGAATTGCCATTATACTATTAACTTGTGTGTATTCAGTCATATCGTCATAGCCATAGTTTGCCGACAAGGCAATAAATCTATCATCTATATCAACCACAACGCCATAACTACGTATCGCCAAAATATCAATATTGACTTCTCTAATTGACTGCCATCCGCCACCTTCAAACGAACTATCAATCCATTCAACACAGACGACATCGCCTGTTCTTACCCGTACTTTTTTCTTCTTTTTATTATCCATAATATAATTAGTTTGTTTTATCTATCTTCTTTTTTAAGATTTCTTTATCCTATTTTATTTCCGCTTTACCCTATTTTATTTCCGCTTTGCGTCTTAATATTTCTTTTCCGAGATTTATAATTAAATCAAAGACGCTTTTGCCTGCGTAACCTAAAACGTATGATACCCCACATGACCAAATGCTATTAAGCGAAAAATACTCGCAGATTATCATTGCGACTACGAATAAGCCCACCCCACTGAACAGTTCTGTGGCTGCTTTCTTTTTATCTAACTTTCCCTTTTGCCAATAAGAAAGTAATCGAGTTGTAATGCCCGCAATCACGAATGCGATATTCGTTATGTAATAAATTATTGTCTGCTTCATAATAAATCTTTGTTTCTATATTTTTTATCGCTTTTGGTGGCATTATTTATTTCGTGGTGCAGGTAATGCACCTCAATCAGGAACATAGCGCACAGTGCGAGGCAGAACGCGGACTTATATATTGTCAGTGCCAATAAAGAACAAACAATATAGCACAGTGATATAAATCGCGTTGTGCCGCTTGCGAAGTTCCAGTGGCTTACCGCATGTTGCCACGCGTCGCGTAGTCTTTGTTTCATTATATATATTTTTTTTATTTATTATCAAAAAAAAGGGGCGCATGTCTCAACAAGTCATCATATGCAATCCAACGAGAACTAAACGCTTCTCAACAAGTCATCATATACAATCCAACGAGAACGCCCCTTATGTTATATATCTTTTTTCATCTTCTATATTCATTTTCTATTTTCTTATACTGCCGCTTCTTATGTTTTGCGACCCCCGTGGGATAAGCATGTAAAGCGATTTTTAAAATAGTCTCTATTACTACCACCATAAGCACCCGCATCTACTTCCATATTCTCTTTCCATATTGAGAATGTCTTATAATTGCCTAATCGTATGTCGTAATCGCTGTCTATGCCGCACTGCGCCCAAAACTCCCATCCCTTTAATACCTTATAATAAGATAAGGTACTCGTTTTGCTATCTGTCTTAACATCGGTGATGAGATATAATCCGAAAGGCGTAAGTGTCTGCCATAGGGCTGGGTCGCCACTGCCATTCTTCGGGTCGGGGTTTTTGTAGCCTTTGCGCAGGTAGCAGAGAGATGGAAAATCTAAATCGCTGCGAGGCAGAGTAATCAACTTTATAGCAGTACGAAAATAAAAAGAGCCTCCATGAAAAGTATCTACGTATTGAAACCCTCCCTCATCATGAGAAGCACGCACGATAAGGGATGCGTGATGATAGGTCGCCACGCGGTAAACACGTTTGCCTCCAAGTATAAATGTTTTCTCTCTGCCGCCGGCAACCGTGTTATCTATTGGCAATAACCCTGTCGGGTATCCGTCACCAAAAGGAGTGCCATTGCCGCCCCATATATGCACGCGCTCACGCCTGCCGTCCGTATTGGCTTTCTTGCGAAGACTTATACCCCATGCAAGGTAGCAGTCTTGCGGTATATCGGATAAGCGTATATTTCTTAGTTTGACGTTTAGGGCGCAACGATTATCGATGCCTCCTACTCCTGTGAAATAAAAAAAGTTTTCCCATTGCAGGTCTCGCATATATGGCGTCTTTTGCGTTGCTGTGATGGCGTCTTGAATCAGCATATCGCCGTTCTTGCTTCTGAATGATATTGATTTTATTTTGCGCTCCATTTTTTTATATCGTTTTTATGTGATCTGATACCTTGCTATATAATTGTGGATTTAGTTCTCGCAGTCTTGCTTTTACCTCGTCTATATGGCTGTATTTTTCTTTACCTATAATATGCGTGTATCCAATTTCTTTCGCTTTTTCAAAAATATTATCATGCTCCTGAAATACGGACTTTGTTTTAGCGTTGTGTTTTCTACATAGGCAATACAAGTGCATTTGTTCGAGGATAATATCAGGGCAGGTATCCTGATAGGCATTCACCTCATCAATGAACGACTGGTTACGACATAACTTATTCGCCGTGTCCCAATAACCACCGAGAAACTCGCGCTTCAGATTTTCGTTTCCGAAGCCAAATACGCCTGTATTGTACGCATTATCCCTACTTTCGTATTGCTTTATAAGGCGCATGGTGTCGTTGTCAACGTGTCTGCGCAAAAGATCTAAATTATATTTATAAAAGGTGCTTTCATATTTACTATCAAAACAAATATATTCTCTGCTTTGAAACACAACATCTTCATTTTTGAGGGTTATCGCCTCTAATGCCTGCGTAGTCTTAATAAAGACGTCGCCGTCTATGTGTATATATCCGAGTGGCGAATTTTCGTGAGCAACCATCTTGCCCGCTGCCCAAAAGCGACAATGCAAGTCCAATTTATCAAGAGTTATATGTATATTATCATACGGTAAAACACCAAAAATCTTTTCGCCTGCACTATCAGTGTGCAAAATAATATCAGCACCGACGCTCTTAGCGTAATGTACGGATAAGGCGAACAACCACAAATTGCCTTGTATTTGGTTGCTAACGTGCCACCTGCTATGCATGGGTTCTGTCCATGCTGAATGTATGAGTGTTGTCTTTTTCATTATATTGTGCCTATTATTCCTGTCGTTCCGTAGCCGTAGCCATAACCATACGCTGCTGTCAGCATATTAAATATTTCTACGGCTGTTTGCCCGGTGTTGCCGTTTACGTAATACTCAACAATCATCTGCGTGGGCGCAATAAGACCGATAAACGCAAGTGCGCTATTTATTTTGTTGCGGGCGTCTAATCCTGTGTCACCGTTATTTATTTGTTCTAATGCCATAATTACTTGTTGTTTTCGGCTATCGCCCTATCCTGCATAATCCTTACCCAAATTCTCTGCGTGGACGCGGATACCGTGTTATTTAAAATTTTTATATCCTTATTGTATTGTTGTAAAAATGAGCGATTGCCATCCAGATTAACAGATATAATGTTGTCATTATTGATGTTGCGCTCTATTGACACAATACGCTTTGTTGCGACCCTGTTGTCGTTGTACGCATTCAATTCCTCATCCATAATCTCCACCATTCCGCCCACAACCAACTTACTGTCATCCCTGTTCGGTAGCGCAGCCTCATAATCGCGAAACCATAGGGGGTCTATCTCTACCGTTATGTTTATTTTATTGAATATGCGGTCATATAGTTCGGCGCAGGCACGCTCGAATAATCGCTGCTGTGCCAACTCTACATATTTCGTTGGCATGGTCATACCGTAAATACCGTAGCGGTCGCCTACGACAGGCTTAAAGGTCTCGTTAGGCATTGGTACGTCATCTATGGTCTGCCTAACCATCTCGAACTTCCTGCCATTATGGGTATAGCGAATAGCAAACTCCTTGCCTATTAAGACGCCACTCTCGAATACGACACGCAGGTTTTCGCCTGGAATTATATAGTCAAGAAGATTGAAATCAATGGCGTCGTCCCAGAAATAGAATGCGGAGTTATTAGTGTGCGTCTCTGTGCCTATGCCGATTACGCGAACATTCCATTGGTTGTCCCATGGATACATAAATATATCCTTATCGAAAGCAAGATAAACCTTAGCACGGTCGCCGTTGACTCCATAAAATTGGTTAACAAAGTCTTCGGGGGTTATTTGTCCGCCCTTGATGATAAATCTCTCATTCTCGCGATCTATTGATAATATTATATTCGTAGAAGACGCCCAATCACTACCGTCACCGACTACGTATCCGATTTTCGCGGGAATATTATTAACGTCCACGCCGTGAAAGCCGCTCGGGTTCGCCATCATACTTGCATATTCTGTTTTAAGCCAGTGCGTGGTAGTGGTAACAGAAAATTCGTTGTTAGTGCCCTTGACAGTGCCATACCAAGAGGGGTATATATCATCGAACGACACCGCTTTCTGGTATGTTCCCGCTGTGTATGGGTGATTGAATAGCCTAATGCTACGCCTGTCATTGTTAACGTAAAATCTTCGCTTCTTATAGGTGTGCGCCGATCCCGCATAAGGTAAAAGCAGCGTGGTGTCGGGATTGATGTCGGCGTCATAGATGATATTCCTGTCGCCGCCTTTAACGAATAAAATATTAGCATAATCTTCATTAAAGCGTACGTCTATCCCGCCGCGTAAGCCGTTGCCTTTGCCGTAAGCAAGCGATAGCGAATCGCTTTCATTGCGCAATATTTTCCAGAAGCGTAATTCCGTCTGAGCGCACTCCCATTCCAATTCAAAGGCGTCGGCAATCATCTGTACGGCTTCAAGGATGGTATTGCCGTCGAAGTCAATCGTCTTTTCGTTAGCGTCGTCAACATCCGACGCGTGCCAACTCGTGAAAGGTATTGCCTGTAGTCCGTCCTGAGGCATGCTCCAATTTATATTATCGACGATAAACTGCGCAAACCCTTTGATGTTTGCCGTGAGTGAGAAGACAATCTTGCTATCGCTTGATGTAGTCGGGTCAACATCCCGCGCCATAAAAGCGTCAAACGCTTTTATGGGCGCATAGAAGACGCAACGCCACTCGTAGCAATGGGTATGTCGCTTTATTATCTGTGGCGTGGCGTAGCCATAATAACGCTTCCCCCTCATCATGATAAAAGACATCCTCGTACCGAGGTTGCTATAAAAAACATCGGTGATAAAATCCACCTCATATCTGTCAGGCTCGTTAATAGCCGACACAAAGCGGCTGTCATCAAGTGGCTGAACGCCTATCAGCGGAAGACCATTAAGGATGTTATATATTGTTATCATGACTTATATAGTTAAATAATCCCTCCATTGTTGATCATCAATCCAAAATCCATTATCATTCCATCGCCCCGTGCGCAGTATCCACTCATTGAGGTAATCCACGCGCAAGACGTCAAACGTAACACTGAACTTCATCTTATTGTATCCATCCGCGCCGCAATCAATAATATTCATGTCTTTGTATCGGCAGTACGCGCCCATCTTGATTCCTTGCCATGTAAAGGATAAGTTACGTTCACCTGCCTGAAGTAAAACATTGAAAAATTTCTCGAATAATCGCTGCGCTTTTCTGTTGCCGCCGGTTTTATCGTTGTAGTTTTTTGATAAATTTTTATCAAGCCAAAATATAAGCGACGCTTCTTTATTGGTTTTAGATGTCGCTCTACCGCCATGCGTGGACACCCCATAAACTAATCCGTTTACGCCCAGTAAATCAGCGATAGAATTTTCTCTTATTTCGATGGGTGTTGACAACTGATTGCGCCAATCACCTATGGGCATTAAACCGTAGGACGCAACACCGACGCCGTCTATAGACAGAGGGCTGTCTGTCTGCGTGGTTATCGTTGTCGTGTATCCCCGATACGGCGTATCATCAGCAATGATAAGCGTAAACTTAATCAGCCCACTGAATACTTTTATGTTGTCAATCTCTTTTATGCGTACCATGCGGGATGAAAAACATTCTTGCATGAGGACGCTGCCCGGTATTAAGGTAACGCTAATATGGTGATACACTCGTGAGCGCATATACAATATAAACTCATTCAGCATGTCAATATCGCCATGTAGCGCAGCAGGCAGAGACAGTTCTGTACTCTCAAGAACCACAGGCGTGGACGTGTCTATCCATACGCCGTCATACTCCCACCACTCATTGGAATCAACTTTTTTTGCGCTGCCGAACCGAAGCCATTCCCGATAAGCCCCCTTGAGAAAAAACAGCCTGAATCGCTCGTAGCAATCCACGCCATTGATAGCAGCCCTGTTTAGCAACGTTTCGTTCATCTCTATATTATTCTTAATCCGTTTCGCTGAATGTTAGCCACGCCCTGCTGTATCAGTACGGTCGTATTTTCTATAGCGTCAAGGCGGGCTGTATTCCTCTTAATACTCATCAATTGATCTAATATATTATTGCTGTTATTGGTTAATATTAGCACGTTATTATTTATGCTGATTGTAAGTGCTTGAATGGCGGTGAAGCGACCATTAAGTTCGTTTGCGCTGTCTTGCGACATGGCGGCGAAACCTTTCTTGCTTGCTTCCAAATCACTTTCATATATATTAAATCCTGCCTCTCTTGCTTCGCGCTGATAGTCGGCCATAAATTGCTGCGACTGGTCAATAGTGTCTTGCATGCCACCGAAATAATTCCGCAGAGCGGCAATATATGCTTGACGCTTCTCCTCGTCGGTGCCGTCGCCCATTGTTATCTCTTCCAATTTCTTGCTTAGTGCGTCAAATCCTTTTGCGAGAAAGAGGCTATAGACAAGTTTTTGTCCGAGTTTCTCAAGGCTCTCTTCGCCGCTCTTACGGAACGCTTCCATGGCGTCGGTGCCGTTACGGAAAGCGTCCACAATCGCATCCGATAGCCCCGCACCGAGATTACCAAAAGTATCTTGCAGGTCATCCCGAATTGCCTGCATTGCCTCTTCGTACTTTTCTTTCATCTCTATAGCGTTCTCTATCTGCTTGCGCTGCTCATCGGTTATCTGCGTGTTTGTTTCAAGGAATAATTTCGCTTTCTCAACATTAAATTCGCCGTTCTCGAATATCTCGGGCGCAACATCGCCGAGAGCAGCGTACTTATCTTGCTTTCCCCAGAAATTAGCCCACCCGGTGTAATCTTTCGTCTTGATTATTAGTGCCTGTAGTCCCTTTACATTATCTTCTATCTGATTGCTTAATGCTTTCATATAGCTTTTATTGCTTGCAAGGTTATAATTTATTGAGTTGGATTGATCTTTAGCATAGTCGTATTTTATTAAATTCTGATATTCTTCCCATGCTTCCCGCGCATTGATTACAGCCTGCATTACTTTCCTGTAGTGATCTACACCGAAAATATTCTCAAAATCTGCGTCTTTGAGTGATAGGTTGGCGAGTTTTATCTGCCTGATAAATTCTTTATGCTCAGCAACAACCAACTTCTTTAGTGCTGCTGCCTGCGCTCCTGCCTCTATGGA
Source organism: Bacteroidales bacterium (assembly GCA_031257915.1). Taxonomy (GTDB): domain Bacteria; phylum Bacteroidota; class Bacteroidia; order Bacteroidales; family P3; genus JAIRNR01. The sequence continues at coordinate 25,660 of JAIRNR010000042.1, read as the reverse complement.
TTGCGTTATTATATCCATGACACCTCCCACAATAGCACCTATCCAGCCCCCTGATGCTGCGCCCTTCGCCGCTGCTTGGAAATTCTGCGCGACCGCACTCATGGCTTCAGCACCTTCTTTTAATCCGTCATCCTTGAGAATATCCGCTAATTTTCCAACAAATTCAGCCGCTCTCGCGAAGCCGTCTGCTGCCTCGTTGGCGAAGTTAATGATTGCGCCCGCACCCATCTTCCCATACGTACGCGAATCTGCTTCTAACTTTTCTTTTTCTTCGCCTGTTGCCGATAGGGCTTTCTTTGCCGCTTCAGCACTCGCTTTAAGCATTTTAAGCCCGCCCGATAAATTAGAATAAAACGGAATCTGCGCGTCACTTATTTTCCCCTGTAATTCATACAGTCGTTTATATAAGGCATACACCACCTCACTATTTTCTTTTAACTTGACAAACTGTTTCTCTGTTGTACCGTCAGGAGCGAGGGATATATCGTTATTTTCAATAGCGGCAATATATTTCTGAATTTCGGATATTGTCTTTTTTACGCTTTTAATTCCTTTGTCGGAAAACGCGCCAAATAGATGATGTAGTGCGCCGTCCGCGTTTTTCAGCGCAGCGATTTCGTTGTCATTGATACTCCTAATAGACTCTTTGGCTTTGCGCTCAATTTCTTTTATCTCATCAGCACTGTCATTAGGGCGGTTTTTTCGTAGTAGTGTAATGGCCGCGTCGGCGTCTTCGCGTATCTTTTGCCGCTGCTTTTCATAGTCGCGATTTTCATTTAGTAAGTCCCTTAGCAGCTTGGTTTCCGCCGCTGCCCGGTAGTTATTGGCTTGTCTAATATTACTCTCTATTATCTCTTTTTGCTCGGCAGTTAATTCCACCGGTGCGCTACGGTCATAAGTTTCACCTCTCTTGCGTGCTCTTGGATTAGCAATGCTCCACTGCAGTTCCGCTATATCTTTGGCTATTTTTTCCGCCTCTTTCTTGTATGCCTCATTCTTGGCAATCATCTTATCGTAATTCAGAGTGATGACGGCAAGCTCTTTCTTGTATCCGTCTTCCATTATGCCAATCTCTGCCTCGCGCTCTTTCAGCCGGCTTTCCATCCTCTCTTCCGTTATTTTGCGTTGGATTTCATCAAGTTTTTTCTGGTCGCCGTGTCCACTTGCGTTTCCCTTGAGTTGGGCGTCAATTTTTTCTATCTGCTTTTGTATCTTGTTCCATTCAGCAGAATTTATTTTTAGCCGGTTAGCCTGACGCTCTAATATGCTTTTCTGCGCAGTCAATTTTTCACTGCTGCCATTCCGCATATAGGCGATTAACTTCTCATCAATAGCGTCAATCTGCCTTAGAGTATCCATATAATTTTTACTGCCCTGCTTAATGAGGGATAGTTTCTGCTCAAGCACTGCTTTTTCCGCTTCTAACTCTTTTCTGCTTCCCGCTTCAGCCTCACTGGCGGATTGGATACCTGCGTCTATTAGATCCTGCCTTGATTTCGTTTCTTCGTCTGCCTGTAGTGATAGCAGCTTATATACTTCACCTATTTTTTTCTGTCTATCTTTCCATGCGGACGTAATGCGTACGGTGCCGCTCTCAATACCTTTCGCTGCTTCCTCGTCGGTCATATCTGCTTTCGGCAGCCAATAATTAGTGGTGCCCGTGTACCCTCTCACATCTTGCCCTTGTATTGTATGTAGTTTCTCGTATTTTGAGACTTCCTCTTTCAATATTTTTTTCCACTTCTCTTGCGCCAATTCCATCGCTGCTGCCGCTTTTGCTTTCACCATAACAGAGTTGATGAACGCCTCGCGCCCACTGGTAAACAAGTTTTCCGCCTCTGCTGCGTTCGTTATTGAGATACCCAGATTATCAAATGCTTCTTTATATTTATAAACAAATTTGTTTTGTTCGTTAATATTGTTGCCAATCCTGCTCCATCCTATTGACAACTTCTCGAACTCCGCAAGAGTGCTAACAGCATTATTAGCCATTGACTTATTTATTGCCTTTGTGTCTTTAGACGCTTTGGCTGCCTTAACAGCGAAAGTACCGACAACGGAAATTATCGCAGCAATAGCCGCCGCAATCCAACCAAAAACAGGAATAGATTTAATTGCGTGGCCGACCGCGCGGAAAGACGCTGCAAGTCCTTTATTGGCGACTGCTCCCGCATTTGCCGCCGCCGCCTCACCTGTTTGCGCCGCCGCCGCTGCTGCTGTACGCTTGGCAAATAAGGCTTTAACTTTGTTTACGACGCCAATCATGAAAGCACTGTTCTTGTTTAGCGTATATTGCACCTGCGATAGCCCCATTGTGATAGACATCAGGGCTTGCACGCGAAGCATTACTTTCTGCAAATCTTCGTTCTGTCCCGCAAAAAGTGCCAATGCGCCTGTTGTGGCGGTCATAGCACCCGACAGCCCAGTAAAGCCGCTGACCATTCCTTGCAGAAATGAGCCTTTCATTGTTGTAGAATTTCTTAGAGAAGCATTTAGTCCGTCAATAGTGATCTTTAATTTTTGTGCTTTGTCCGCGAGAGCAGCATATTCGGCAGTATTCTTTTTTCCCGCATTCTCTAAAGCAATCATCTCATTCTTTATCTTCATGAGCTGCGTACGGAACGTGACTTGGCTGCCGGTGGCTTGCTCGGATTTAGCCTTATACCTATCATAGTCAGCCATAATGGTCGCAAGTCTTTCGCTATGCGCATTCAATTCCTTATTCAGGTTGCGACGCGCGATTATTTCTTTGTCGAGTGCCATTAAATTCCGCCCATCAGCCTTAGTTCCGCCCGTAGAGGATATATGCGCACTCAGGCTTTTATACGCCTGCTCTAATCGTGCGAGCTCGCTTGAATTCCTGTCATAGACTGTGGTCATCTTATTGAACTCACCATCAATTGCCTTTCCCATGCGCGAGATAGCACCGGCAGCAATATCCCCCCCTGCATTAAAATCTTTTACGAATACCTTGAATTTATTTGACAGCCTATCTAAGGACGCGCTCTCTCGCTCGACATAGTCCAATGTATCCTGTCTGGACTTGGTGCTTGCGGATAGTTCGGCTCTGACGTTTTGGCTCATGACGGCATTAGCGTTCTGATTCTTGGCTCCCTGATATTTATTCGCTATGCGAGTTAACACCGCTTCTTCCTCTTCTGCAGCCTTAATCAAATTCTTGCGTGCCTCTATTTCTGCTTTTATTTTAGGAAGCGCGTCAAATGATTTATCGTTCAACGAAACTTTTTGTCCCATGACGGGTTTCAGGTTGTTGTATGCGCGTTCTAACTCCTGTACATCGTTTTTATTGGTAGTAATAACGGTATGAATTTTCTCAAAGGCAGAACCTATAATACCCGATATTTGCTTAAATGTTTCGTCTGCTATTATGCTACCATTTTTCATGTAGCCCTGCATGGTGCCGAGTGCCTCGCTCACCTTAGATATAGAGCCTTTCTGCTGCTCGAACACCATAGCCATCTCTTTGAAAGATGATATTATCTTGTATTTCCCTTGCTCAACAGACGTAGGATCTAATCCCACGTTAAACCATATACCACTGGTGTTTGTTTCCATTTTTCTTAATTATCCAAGAGTCGTTTTATTTTTTCTTTGTTTGCGGGGTCGTCTGCGTCAATTATTTCGTTGTTTTTTTTATCATTATCGCTATCACTATCATAAGAGGGCAGAACGGAACTATACATTATTATATTAGAATAACTCATCTCGTATAAAACGTAATCAAAGGACAAATTGTATCCCTTAGCCATTCCTGCCACTACTGCCCAGATGGATGTGTTTCGGTCTTTGTCGGCTTCAGCAGATTTACTTCTTGCAGGGAAGTGATAATACCGAAAAAAAAAGCAATATCCATATCCGATAGCAGCGTGATAAGCAGTTCCTGTACATCTTTAGGAGTCAGGTCGTACATTACGCGCTGAATAATCTCTTCGCTTACGTTTTTTCTACGTCTTATGCGCCACTTTTTATCTCGTCTCTGTTCATCATGGATAGTCTTTGCGCCAAGTATAAGGACGGCTAAGATGTCGCCTATTACGCGGCACTTCTTCGCCTCGCGCAACACTTCGCTGATATAATCCTCTTTATTCATTGGGCGGTATCCAATCATAGAGGTTAATTCCGACACCATGATAAGGGTGGCTAATGACGGTGGGGCAACACTGAAAGTGTGGTCGCCAACCGTTATCTGTTTGGGCTGCTGTAAGATTGTTTGCGCTACTCTGCTTTCTGTTTTCATATTATTGAAATATTGCGCGAGTATGGGATGTGCGCCCATGAATACGGTACTCATAATACTATATTCGCTCTATGCACTCGCTAACGCCATGGATTTCTCATTCGCCTTCGCCGCTGCCAGAAGACTGCGATGGGGTATAATCCTGTAGGATACTACCTGTCGCGGGCTTCAGCCCTTTGAATGTATAAGTCCATAGTCCGCCGTCTGCCGATGTCCAACTCTCCGTAACAGATACCGAGCATTTAAGCATTTGGTATCCGCCGGTGGCGGGGTCTTCGGGCGTAAGACGTATGGCGTAATTATCAGCGATTACGCCGTCGCTATCCGACAAAGGCTTATCCTCGTCTTTTTTGGCGAAAAGTGAAAATGCGAGCGAATAAGCATTGGCGTTACGCCTGCTGTCCACTATTGCCCCGCCCTCTTCCTGAGCGGTGGTCTCTTCGCCCTCCTCGACAGTTAATTGCGTGCTGTCGAGCTTAGGTACGTCAAGCGCAACCCAGTTGCCGAGTTCACCTGATGTTAGTCTTGCGATTTCAATTTTGGGTTTTCCCCATCTTAGTACTGCCATAATTTTTCCTTTCTTTTTTAATTATTATTATTGGTATCTAATAGTTTATACTTCAATTGAACCACCACAAAATGTTGTGCTATCTCGTGGTCTTTCAACGTTCGTATTGTTGAATTAAGCGAGAACAGGTAGTCTGATTTATCCGCAGTAAGCGCAGCACACCACTGATTAGCGATGTCCTCTATTTCTGCGGCACGATGACCATCCTCAACCCATGCACCGCTGCCACTGTCTATATCAGGGATAAAGATATTGAGCGTGACAATGCCTGTCTGTATTTCGCCGGTAATCCCCGCGGTAAAGATTACTACGCAGTCCTCTTGCGCGGAATTGCGCGGGCGATAACCATCACGATAAATACGCCCACTGATATTATCTGCAAGTATGCTACCCCGCAATAAGGCTATTACGTCCGACTGTATCTGCTTTGCTGTCTTTACCATTATACCGTCATTTTGCTTAATTCTTTAATCATGATGTTCTTCAATCTTTCCGCTTCAAGTTCCGCCGATGAAAGCACATCAAGTCCTTTGCCTTGAACATAAACAGCGTAACTCATTCCCGCAACGACTATAAGAGCAATACCCTGTGGATACATTCGGGCGATACTTAGCGCAAATTCTCTGCCATTAGTACTACCCTTTGTTCCTGTTCCCCCTGTAGCAGTTGAGGTGATAGCGGGAAAATTAGACTGTGATATTATCTGTCCATTCTCTACGATGACATATCCCGTAGAGCTCCGCAGATTGGCTGTCTGGTCTTTGTATTTGCCTTGTGTTCGGGCGGCGTTTACGGCTTCTTCGCCGATATGCTGCAAGCGCATAATAATCACCTCGCGGAAACGCTGAATACCACTCTGCAACCTCTGCTCAACGAGACTTGCAATCTGGTCTGGGGTCTGGTGAGTCTTCGCCATATCCGTTATAGGGTTATCGTTATTATCCCCACGCGGTGCAAAGCCTTTTCAGCAGTAAAAGACGACTCATGAATCAACACTCCATTGGAGTTAGTCAGGCGAATATGTTCGCAATCCTGCATGCATGACAGATCATCACCCTCAATGAATATTTCCCATTTCGCCAAAATAAAGGGACTACCACTGTCTTTGCTTATCGCCTGCAAATTCTGCTTTATGGCGGTATATCGGCACGGTATAGGATTAGAGTAGGTAACGTTGGATTCCTTGACGGGATAACCATCTTCATCAAGCACGTCGGGCGTTCTTCTCTTAATCTCAATATATCCGTTTGGCTCTATCAGCATAATAAAAAAATCTAATATTATAAATCTTCGCCCTTGTAGCCGAAACTCGCTATACACGCATTAGTGTCATCATTGGGTGCATAAGCACCATATATTGCTTGTGCATGCATGGCAAGCCGCTCTCTTGTTTCTTTGTCGGGAATCTGCTGAGATACATCACCCTGACGGACACTTGGTGCTTCGGATAACCACCGGTATAAGTCCGCTTTCGCTAAACTATACGCGGGACTGGATATGACCATTTCTGTGGCTTCTGCCTCGGCATCCAATCCTCGATTTATCGCCACCTCTTTAATTGTGGGAGCGGGGATATAATAGATACTGACAGATCTTAATGCGTCAAGTGTCGTCATGGTGCCACCTACTACTGTGTTATATATCATTCAGCTGATTGCGCTGTCGCTTCTTGCAGGAATATGCCATCCACACCATCAACTACAGGCACAGCCTTTGCCTGCCCCGCCGTAGTCTCGGATAATGGATCTACTTCGCCGTACATTGATGTAAGAATGTAGTTATCTACTTTCTGGTAGGTTACTCCGCTTACACGATTAGTGTCCTCAGCGAGCATGCCATACACAAGACGTCCAACCGTGGATGTAGTGGTAAGAACACATACGTTGTTTTTGAATGGGCGATAAGCTGTCTGCTTGCCGTCTTTCTCAATGCGCACCGTCCTGTTAATGGGGTGCAGCGTGATACTGTGTTCGCTCTCAAATGCTTCAATGAACTTATTAGACGGACCGGCAATCAATCCTTTAACGTCTCCTCCTCTCAATCCCAAGAAATTCGCGTACAAGACTTTCCCCTCTTGTGAGTTACGCAAAAGATTGAATGTTGATTTTGATAAATATATATCGGTGATAGTATAGCCTTTCTCGAACGCTTTATCAATTGCGTCCTCGAGGTCTGCTATTGGGGTTGCACTGGTGTCGCTCCACGTTTTTGACGCATAAAACTTGTTTTCATCAGGATAGCCATAATTCACACGGATACCTGTACCTACCGTCTTATCCTCGCTGACAAGTACTGTGCCTGTAGAGAACCCCTCAAGAAACATAGCCTCAATGCGTTCCTTGATTCCACCGATAACTCTGGGATAATCATCAAACAGGGCGGCAACTATCTGTCCCTCTGTCGCACCTCTTGCTTTAAGTATGTTGATCTTGTCGATGTCGCTCTCTGTTTTCCGGTACTTCAATCCAATCTTATTAATCTCACCGCGCATTGCGCCGAGCGACCCCCGCCTCTTGAGCGGAAGCGCACTGTCAAGAGCGACAACATCCGCCGCCACCAATGAACCATTAGCATTAACAGACGCGTATGTTCCATCTACAGACAATACAGGTCTCAACATCGTCTCGAACACCCGCAGGGGGACAGTTTTTTCGCCGTTGGTCGTTATGCTTGAGTATTTATCCGCGAGCACAGGAAGCCACGCGTTCACCATATCAATAAATCTACTTTGTTCCATAATATATTACTCCTTTCATTTTTTTGTTTCTATAGTACCGAACTATCGCTCGGCGATTTAATACGGATGGTTACAGGAACGTCAATGCCATCATGATTCTGCGGATAATCGTCTGGCAGTGCATGCCAGTTAACTGTTCCCCGCGTTAAGATTGAAGCGAGAGGCGCGTCGCGCATTACTGACTTGCGGAGTATGCCTACTACTCCCGATACACCTTGAGTCGTAGCGTCGTCATTGTACTTCGCGGGCGATGTCTCTGTGACAGAGAAAGTTGCCCCTGTTCCGCCGGTGCCATTATAAGATAGCGCGTCCCCCGCTCGGTAACCTGCTCCTGCGTTGACGATAGTCACTACTGTAACCACGCCGCCCGAAGATACGGTAAGATTTGCCGTCGCTCCTTTGCCGCTGCCCCCCGATAAGGGAACGTTATTGGCGGTACCGCTCGTATAGCTGCCGCCGGCATTGACGAGGCTTATCGCCTTGATTCCGCCCTTTGCCGCAAAAGGATATACGCAGACCTCTTTGGTCGTACTCATAAAACCTAATAATATTCCCGCGGGGATAACATCCCCACCGTTCCATGTGTCAAGATTGAGTGTTCGTCCACCGGGAACGGTCTCAAGACACTTCTCGATGATGACTTCATCGAGACCCACGTCAATCTTTATTGCTGATGTTCTATTTGCAATAGCCATAATTTTTTTTTCCTTTCTTTTTTTAAGTGTTAAACTTTTGGTAGTGCCGCCATAACCGCCTTAACTGCTTCGTCTGACGGCTTAGACGCGGTATTATTGCCGTTCTTTCCCTGCGATGGAAACTCAAATGCCGCCCCCTTGCTTTTATCCAATGCCATAATCCCCTCTATCTCGCTGCTTACTTCGGTTAGAGCAGCGGCAAAATCCTCATCGGATAAGCCGCTAATATCCATACGCGCGTAAGGCTTGCGGAGTTGTTCGGGTAGTTTGGATAGGATGTCGTTAAGTTTGCCGCGTCGTGTTTCGGTCGTCCTTGCACCCTCCAATGCGCTTATTCTGTCCGTTAACGGATTGATAGCCGCCACTATTTTATTGATAGCGGTGAGTATATCCTGCGGAGTATCGCCCCCCTGTGCGGGCTGCGGGTTAGGCTGTGGTACGGGTATTGGTGCAGGCTGCGGTGCAGGCTGCGGTGCAGCCTTCCCATCCTTGAGGTTGTGCTTCTTCTCGTAGTTGCTGATGGCGGTATTGCTTGCCTGTGTTGCCCTACTGTCGCCGTATTGCTCAAGAATGGATTGAAATGTTACTCCCTCTACTGCGGTCGTAACGGATTCCTCTGTGGTAGCGGTTTTTGCCAATTTTTCTGCAATCCCACCTAAAATTATGTCGCTAACCCCCGTAAATTTGGCTTTTAGCGCGTCCAAGATTTTCTGCTTCATAAATATAGAAATTTTACACAAAAATAAGCATTTTTAATAAAAAATGCAAGTTTTTATTATGTTGTTTTTCAGTCAAATATAATTTATTTTGTCTTTTTATTTGTTTTTTTGTTTATTTTTGTTTATCTTTGCGTCATAAGACAAATCTCTAAAAAAATAAAAATTATGAAAAACTACGAAAACAATCAGTATCTCAATGTTGAAGAAACATTGAAAAGAATCGAAGAATTAGCACAACTCCACAATGTGGACATCAGCTGCCCAAATCTAAAATACGCAGCAGCGCAAGAAGTGGTGTTGGTAGTATCAACACACAATTTATGTTGGGACTCCTTATGGACACTACGGCAAGAGGTGTTTGTTTGTGTTAACTTGGTTGATAGAACCTTTAAGGTAAAAGCGAGTAGCTTCGATTATGACTCCCACCTCTTTAACCAATATGTTAATCTTCTTAATACGTGCTACGAGATAGGTAAATCCTTTATTAGTGGCGCGTTCGGTAAAGACGAAACGCTTTGCTTGGTACGAGAAATGATAAAAGAAGTCTAAATTATAATAAAAAAACAACTCTAAAAAAATAATAATTATGAAAAACATCAGAATCTATCAGTATCAGAGAGGCAATCATAGCATTGACCACGTTATCGCACGCGGCAACGTTATCTTTGAGGGTAACGCGAAACAGGCAAAAGCCGAAATTAGTCGGCTCAAAAAGCAAGCCAAAAACAAATGGCTGAACACAAGCACGGAAGACAGTCTCGCGGAGTTCGTGCAGTATGAACTTGACGATTTATGGGTTGTGGATATGGACACGAGAGACTACTATCGCGGATAATTCCTCAAACAAAAGCCCTCTGCGGGCGGCTTCGTAGCCCGCATTTTTTTTAAACAACACACAAAAAAAATACAATTATGATGACAAAAGAACAATTAAATGCAGTTTATACTGCAAAAGCCAACCATAGGCAACGCACCTTTACTGTTTACATGGACGGCAAAAAGACTTGGCGTACTTATCCGATGGATAAGTACGAGTTCCAAGACTGTCTAAACAACACATCCAACGATTGGCGACAGTGGCTTAGTTCGGACGATTGGTATAGAATTTAGCGGCTTCGTAGCCCGCATTTTTTTTAAAAAATCAAAAATTAACTATTATGGCATACTTAACAAAAGAAATCTACGAAAAGAAAGAGCAATGGCGCAGACAGCGCAACATGGAAATACTTGAAGAATCAGGATTGGATACAGATACGCAGTACGCAATATGCAATCTTTTATACTTGCGACACGAGATTCACTGCCGTATGCGCGAGGTGTATTTTGCGGCGGAGTCACCTGTATTCGGCATGGCAGAGGAACTGCAAGAGCAATTAGATATAACGACAAAATATGTAGGCATCCCCGCGCCACAAATCAACGCTCTCTGCGACTACGCCGATTGCTTCCTTGATGAAGATTTTCATGCCCCTGAAATTCTTATGGAGGCATACGCCGACCTGCCCGATAATGCAGACATCCCTATGAAACGCGCCGCGCTGAAAACCTATTGCATAAATAAATCCTATGATATAGGCAACAAAAATAATGAAATAGTGCGCAACTATATTCATGCTATATGCAAGAAATATAGCTTAGGCGAACTAATACGATATTGATAAAAATATGGCAAAGTTCAAGAGTTTATCCGCGGCGGAAATAACAGTTAAGGATAATAGCAATAGACGACACTTCACAATATGTATCAATGGTACGCGGGTGTATCGCACATATTATCTAAGTAAGAGTAAATATCAAGATATGCGAGCGTATTCAGTGGAAGATTGGCTTGAATACTTACGCAATGAGAGTACCTACTTTCCTATTATTCGCCGAAAATAGCAATAAAAAAGCATGAACAGGGAAGAAATATTAGAGCGATATATAGTGGATTTATCTGCTGAAAAATTATCGCTTACCGCAAACATGGAAGCGGTAGTCGCAGCGATAATCGCCGCTGCAAAGAAGTATAAATGGGATATATGCGCAAAGGGTAATCCGAATGGGGCGGCGCAATGTGGTGTGGATTTTTATATTCTCATAGAAGACGAATATAGGTATCTTACACTTCATGCGCTTGCGTATTTTCTATTATCATGCGCGGTGCAAATGGGAGTGCCGCGAGACGCTGCAATGAATTATGAGTACGCGATGTCGCTATATAGAGAATTTGCGCGAAAGGCGCACGAGTTAAAACCAAATAATCATATAAAATGAATAATACGCAACAGACAAACACGTGTATTGCCGCACAATTTATACGAGAACTTGCCGTAAATTCACGGCGAAGTAAAAAATATCGCGATAAATACAAATGCTTATCCTCGGTATTAATGAAATTTGAAAAGAAGTACGATATAGTAATACTATCAAACTCTTTCAATATTAACATCTGCGAAAAATTCATTGACTTCTTGCGCGATAGAAACCTGCGCCAAAATTCTATAAGAGGTTATCGCGCACGATTGTTAGCGGTTTTTAATCGTATGTGCAGAGCAGGATTTGACGTTGACTTCTCGTTTAAAGATATTAAAATAGACAAAGAGGAAGCCACGTCTGTTTATCTTCGCGAGAGCGAATTAGATAGCCTTATGCGCCTGAATATTCAGCGGAAAAATCAATGCATTATTCGTGATTTATTTCTTGTTGGATGTTACACAGGGTTACGGTATTCCGACTTTACTAACCTGAACAGGAAAAATATAATTGGAAATAAGATTGCAATCAAGACGCGCAAAACAGGTGAGGCGGTAGAAATTCCGATACATCCGATAGTTGCTTCAATTATTGAGAAGTACGACGGCTTCCCGCGCTACGAGAGAACATCAAGTGCGTTTAACAAGATTATCCGTGTTCTCTGCAAGCGTGCAGGTATCACAGATAATATCTTGACCGAATACACGAGAGGACACAGAGTGGAGCGACACACCACACCAAAATATGCAATGGTAGGTAGCCATACAGCCCGCCGCTCCTTTGCTACCAACGCATATTTGGCGGGAATCAAGCCCTGTCAGATTATGCTGATGACGGGGCATAAAAGCGAGAGCAGCTTCTTTTCATATATTCGTATTGGTAAATCAGAGAATGCGGATACACTTGCGGAACATGATTTTTTTAGAGGTGATACTCACGAGCGCAAATTAAGCACTTTGCGTAGAGGTATAAATTTTTTTTCATCCCTTTTACGTCGTTCATATTAAAAAAAAAATTAAATTTGTAAATCTATGAACAATAATGACAACGACCTTGATTATGATGAAATCGCCGTGTTATTGGCGATGGGTAATCGTGTCCCCCAGAATGAAGACGAAGAAAAACTTCTGCAAGGAATTAGGCAATTAGAAGCAGAGGGCAAAGAGGTGTATTTCCCCGTTTAAATCCCTTTTCGCAGAAATCTTTCCCATAAATTATCATCTAATATCTCTATTTTGCCATTTATGGCACGAGCTATCAGTATGGGCTTTCCGTTTATATTGGTGTCCCAAAGGTTAAACTCGTCAAATAGTCCCTTACGCATAATCTCTTTCGCTTGTGCGGATATTCCCTCATTCATTTTTATAATATAATCTTTCTCAACATATCTACCTGTTTTATCGCCTCTGATTTTCGCGAGATTTAGTGATAATTTAGTATCTAATGTTGTGTAATCAATTCGTATTTTTTTATCCGTTATACTTCTTATGGTATCCACGCTCTTCTTAACAGAATTGTATCCATTATTATTAACTCCATCTAATACGACATTATATCCTCTTTTCAACGCTTCATTTCTTATCTGTTTTGCGATATAGCTCGCTTCATTATGGACAAAATTTGAACTCTTTACGATAAGATACTTATCTTTTGTGTTCTGCAATAATCCATATTCGGGAATCAGTAATCTAATTTTATCTGTGTCTATAATAAGAGACTTTTTAGGATGTGGTAAAAAACCGCTATTAACGAGCGTGCTCTTGCCATTAGCAGGTGCGCCACCAAGCATATATACGGTATCCCCGCCTTTCTGATTCGCGTCGTATTTATTGAGATAGTCGGATATAATTTTTTCGTGTAGTATTTTTCTTTCTTTTGCATAAATATCATTTCGGGAATATAGCGACTGTGTCGTTGCGCCCGATTTTATTGCGCCCTTAAACTCTTTTGCGGTGGTAGGTTTGCTGATGGGTGGGGCGTATGAGCTCTTCTTACTCCAGAACTTCTTGTTATCCCGCAGAAAATACGGCAACGCGCCTCTATCCGTCGCCCGCGCTATGCGCTCAGCATTCTTGTCGAGCCACTCCCTGAAATTGTCAGGTAAGTCCTTAATATAATTCTTGCTACTCTCTGGTGGTAGCGGCTTCTCACCGCGCAACATACGCTTCGTGTCTTCGCTTATTTCTTCCTGTGTCTTCAAGACAGATATAGATATACAGCGGCACTGCGGGTGCCATCCCGCAAACTTGAACGTCTTCGGGTATCGTCCCTGTAATTCATCACATATATCCGTAAAAGGTTTTCCGTTAAGAGTATGATTATTGGACAGACGTATTTCCTGCCCGACAATGAAATCCAACTGCCCCCAACGCTCACTATCGGCAGCATGGTACGCCATATTTGTTTCCGTGCGCGTAAGACGCATAGCGTTCTTGTATGAACTCCGATACACTCCCTGACCGGGATGATATGCTTTGGCGCGGCGGGATAATTGCAGGTTTCCATGTCTATCTCTGACGCGGCGGAATAAGTTATCGGGCTGCTGTAGATATTTCTTGACGGTGCTTGCGGTTGCAGCGGCGGGCGTGCCATCACGGATAGCGGTATCAAGCGCGAGTTCTAATTCAGATTTGAGAGGCTGAACGTATTGCCATATACGCTGCGACAAGTCGAGTCCGCCTATCCGCCGGGCAGTGAAAGCGCGTAGGGCGTCATCGTTGTTAGTGAAGTATTGACGGATTTGCTCTGTGGTTAATCTATCAATATTACTCCCTAATATACTACGCACTAAATCGTCATTTTTTTTATCTGCTAATGCCCATTCCGCCTCTATTCCGTTGGTAATGGATACATTGATTTCTCTTGCTATTTTTTTTTGCAAGTTGTTTATCTTATTCGCCGTCTGCGGCAACGAGGATAGAGATAATATATCGTCATCGGTGAGCGCAACGGACAATCCGAGTGCCGTCGCCTCTTTTATCGCCTGTTCGTAGAGACGGTCTATAATCCGAGCATACTTATCCACATTGCGGATATGCTCCTTGTCGTATTCATTGATTGTTGTCACCACAGGCGTAGTAGTAGATGTTAATCAAGGATATTGTCACCCTTATTCTCTGCCTGTATCTGTTGTAGTTCGGCATCGGGGTCTTTCGCCCATCCGAACTCCTGTATTCCCCGCCGTTGGCTTATAATCGGCTTACCGCCTGTGGCAGTAACGAGATTATTTATTATGTCCTTTTCTTCTGTTATTGTGTAGGGGGTGATTACACACTCGAAGCCTAATCGGTCTATTACGTCCACCATTCCCGGCAGGATTATCTTAACATATTGCTTAATGACATTCACTTCGCGCTCCATCGCCTCGCATAAGTCGCCTGCCTCTTCGATGACTTTCAAGATACTGTCAATAAACATGAGTTTGCGGCTTTCGCCACTCATAGGCGTAGTCTTCATGTTATCGAATGACCAGTCGGGTAACTGTAACTGACCAAAGAACTGCTGACGTAATTCTAAAATATGAAATTTCAAGTTCTCTACGGCTTGTTTCCACGATATATAATCTGCTTTAGCAGCGGCGGGAAATTGCACGACAGTTCGGGATTCCTCTTTCTCGTTTTTCTCGCCGCCAAATTTAATTAGTTTATCTGCGAAGACGGCAAATAAAGGCTTCATATTTTTCTTGAGATAGTTGCCGTTAAGACTAAGTGTCCATTCGGTTTCATACACGATATTAGAGCAGTCTTCCCATGCGGGCGATGTTCGATGACAGTACACTGCGGGAATCTTGCCCACCGCGTGTTCTTTTCGGTATATTTCTTCCCAATTATTACCGTTCTTTTGATAGATAATAAAATAATGGTCGGTGTATGTTTCGAGGATGTCAACGTCTTTGTCTCCCTGCTTTTTCTTATACCCGAAAGAAATGGCGATAAGGTCGCCCACCTCATCCCACAGGGGATACACGTTGTCACCATTCATCTGGCCGTATGTCCGACATCGTATTTTGATTGGACTATCAACGCCGTATAGGGTGTTGTCCTGCACCTCAGCGAGCCATACGGTCGCAAACTCGCATCCCGCAAATAATATTCGGCCGCGCTTCATATTCACAGAGTTTATGCGGTTCGCGGTCAAGATTCGCTCAATAATGTTAGCAACCTGCGTGTCTTGCTCATTGTATGTCTGATAAATGCGTTTAACGGGGACGCCGAAGCACATTTGCGCCACGCGTTTAGCTGCGAGCTTCTGCAGCCCTAATCCAATGCGCGTCACTTTTTCTACCGAGCCATCTTTTTTTGTCTTATCTATGTATTCAGCCCTGTTGAATACTGGGTGTTCCAATGTGTCGTATTCTTTTCTCAGTACTGTAGCCCAGTCGGGTATTAAGGGGTTCTTAACCGACAATATCTTGACGGCGTCATTGCCATTCATCTTAAGGATTTCGTCTATTTTCATATTTTTTGTTTTTTAAAATCAATACGCTAATTGTTCTAACATGTCTAAGTCCTCTATCGCGACGCTAAACTCATTATTTTCAGGAGCAGGGTAGAATGTATTAGCGACAGCGTCAAATACGTCTATACTGCGCCCTATACGCTTTTTAATATCATCTTTCGGCTCAATGATGACCCTACCATCGCTGCGGAAATGCCAATTGATGGCTGCCCCCTCTTGACCGAATCCGCCGTCATCGATGGGGATGTGTGCCTTGGACAACCATTCCCGCACGCACCAAAAAAGATATGCACGCATGTTGGCGAACCGGTACTGCTCCGTACTATCAGACAGGTCACGCTCGTCTGTTCGGGCGGCTTCGGAATACTTGCACGACATTACCCTGTCACCATACCCCAACTCTACAAGACGTGAGTACACCCCTGCGCCCTCACCGATAGTATCTATACTTGCGACACCGCCGGGATTATTACTGAGCCAATTGGCGATATGTCCAGCTGTGCGCATATGGTCTGCTTTGCCGCCCGAATTGTGCTTGAGTATGGAGTTAATGCAATACCCCTGTCGCTCCACAAAGACAGTGCTATCTCTACCCATACCGGCGACATCTACTCCGAGTATTTTATTTTCATTGCGTGTGGATGGCGGCACTTCGCGTTCTTTGGCTCGTCGTATTTGGTCAAGCGAGATAAGTACATCGTTACTGATTTTAGGAAACACTCCGAGAACTTTCACGCGGAATATATCATCAGGGCGATAATATTGCCCGTTAAATTCAAAATCATTCTCGTCCTCTCGTACCTCGTTGGCGTGTATAGGCACGCACCATTCCTCTATCCTGTTGCAGACCCAGTCATAATTAACCTGCCCGATGTACACCTCTCTTTTTTCTTTGACATTGGTTGCGTTAAGAGAATTAAGAGATAGGGCTTTCCATTGATGGGATAATTGAGTCTTTGCCGCGTAGCCAGTAGAATTATTTGGATTAAATACAAGCAATATTCGACTATTGCCCTGCAAGCAACCCTCTATAGAAGCAAACACCTTATCGCTTATTCCGCTCGCTTCCGTAACAACAAACATGATATTCGCCGCGTGTAGTCCCGACCATGCTTCGGGATTATTTTCATCAGCCGTGAAGCCATTGAGATACCATTCAGGATAATTAGTCTTAATTCCACTATCCAGTAATCGTCCTATGCTCCCCGCGTTATTCTTCTGTCTTGCATAGTTATACAGGCGTGCTATTTCGGGCATCATCACGCCTCGCACTTGCCTATCAGTAGGTGCCGTGAGTATGACCTTCGTGTTGCGTATGAGTTGTTTATCCGACGCCCATTCAGGCGTAAGATAGAAGAAGCACAATGCGGCGCAAGCCGCAACATAATCCTTACCCCGCGATGTTCCCGAGCAGACACTTACGCGCGGATTATTCTGAACGAGAGACAGTACTTCCTGTTGCTCTTTATCTAATCGCGCACCGAGAAAATCGTGAGCGAAACAATTCCAGTCGCGTCGCCACGAGGTAGCACGCCTGTCAAACTCCTGTTTTTGTTTCTCTATCGTCATTGCTCTTACTACTATTCTCAATTAATGCTTCCATAAAAGATAAGCCACCACTCAATTCCGCTTTCTCGGGCGCATATAATCCAAGCAGTTTCCGCTGCTCTTGCATTTGTCGTCCGATTTCAGTCAGGTATTTTACTTCGCCAAGACCGATGACCTCAATTTCCTTTTCGCCGACTTTGATTGTCTGTATTTTTTCTTCGCTATCCCTGCCGCGTCCTGCAGAGGGTGCGCCCTCACGATTGCGGTGTTTCAGCACCGTGTCCCGCTTACTCTTTTCCCACTGCTCCCAACATTCGCGAATAATATCATTACACTTTTCTATTTCCATGTATAACGCTCTATCTATATTGGCAGCCCGCACTTCTTTCCATTCTGCCAACAGGTGCATTACATCGCTATGTATTGTTGCTTTGCTTGGTAGTCTTATTCCTAATTCATCCTTTACTGCTCGCGCTATTTGGGCATAAGAGTATCCACGCTTATACATGCGGGATACTATCTCAAGCCGCCCCTGTCGCATTTTGTATTGCTTATTGAGGTGTGCTTTATGGTGCTGCGGTATGCTTGTTATTGCGGGTTGCTTGCGTGGCATATTCATCCGTTGGTTTTAGTTGATTTAAGACGCTACTTTTTCCCAGTTCCCAAGTCATTATGTCTTTAAAACTATTCACGGTGAAAAATTCGCCATGAATAGTGTCTTGTCTCTTAGACTTAAAACAATATGCGGGTGCTTTAGCCATGCGGTCAGTGGGGACGAAGTTTTTTTTATCATATAGATAGTGATTTGCATTGAATGTGTTGGTTCTAAACCCCATTCCGTCCACCCCGCAGCAGCATAGATCGTCGCCCATTGCTCGCAAGCGGTTTTCTGCTGAATAAAACTTCATTCCCAGAGAGTGTAGTCTATCCTTAAAGGCACTAAAATGTTCTTTAAGAATATTGACGGGATAGACCATATCCCCACCAACTCTAACCATTCCCTCTGCCTTACTCTTTTTCTTCATGGATTCAAATGTTGCTCCATATATGCCCGCATTAGCGAATCTCTCTATGCTTTTCATTACGTCATAAAAGATGGATGGCAGGTAGGGTTGCACGCGAGCGATGACGCGCTTATGCTTGCTTATTTTCTTGGCAGCTTCAATCCGCTCGCTAAAGGTGCTTGCGCCCTTCTCGTACTTATCATACCTCTCGCATACGACCGAGAATTGTACCACACAATTACACTGCTTGATAAGGTCGAAATATTTAGGCGAGGCAACAAGGCTGCTTTTTGTTGACACCACAAATGGGTATTGTGTTTCGGCGAACAACTTGAGGCAATCTAATGACACCCCGCGCACCTGCTCGATGGGCTGAAATGGGTCGGATACCCCGCCCCAATGTATAGGAATATTCCAATCGCACCACGAGGTATCATCTCCGCGAGTACCATTAATAAAATTCCTTAATGACTTAACGCCCTCATTATTCTTGATGCTCCTTATATCGTACTTAGATCGCGCAAAACAGTATGAGCAGTCATGCGAGCATCCCGTATATGTGTCAAATCTCACCGGTAAATCACATATAGCTATCTGGCTTCCGCACTTTGGCATATATTTATTATTTTTTCCGTTAACTCCTTCTTATCATACGCCTTAATGTCGTCTTCGTATTCTTTCGGGAACGTGAATGTTATTGAGAAGAGGTTGACGTCTTTGATATTTAAGTCTGATCTATCCCGCAATTCAAGATCATCATCTTTTGAGTCCCATTCCCACGAGTTAACATTCCATTCTTTTAACAGGCTCTCGTCCCATTCATTGGCGAGCATACCCCAATCCCATTTTCCGTGTTGGACGTTATCGCGGATGACGAACTCTTTTATTTGCTCGGGCGTTAATTCATTTGCGAAGATGGCATTAATCGTAGGGTTGTCCACCCACGCCGCCCAATCTGTAATGAGAAGTTGTTTATCCCTGGAGGATAACCGCAGGTAGGCATTGCTGCCAGATAGTCGCTGCTCTATTTCTGTGATATTCATCTCAGCGATAGCCCTTAATGCGCGGTATCGCATATTGCCGCCGAGAATATGATTCTGTTTATCGACGACAATGGGACGCAGTTTAAGCATGCGTGGAAATCCTAATACTGAAGAAATCAGACTCCGAAAGTCGCTATCACTAATAGTGCGGGGGTTATCGGGGTTCTCTGTGATTTCCTGTAACAGCAAGGTTTTAATTTTCATATAATTCTTTTTTTTTGCAAAAATGGGAATTTTGGCGATAAAAAACAGACTGCAAAATTCGCCGTAAACGCCGATAAATCCTAATGAACTCTAATGAATGATAAGTAGCATAAATGTTAGAAAAATGTTAAAAAAAATATGATGTTTGGTGTGGATGAGTGGTGTTTCCTCCGCGCTGATTACGCTTTTTGGAAAACTCATTTTAAAGCGATTTGCGGAGTGATTTTTTATATCGGTAAGCAATTGTCTGTCTAAATATTTTAAACTCCGCAAATCGCACAAAATGGGGCAAATTTGCCAAACTATCAACACGCCGAAGTCCACAATCCCGTCCGTTCGTTCCAATACATATCATCCGAAGGGCGTGGCGGGGCGTCCATCGGTACGGACTTGATACCTCTGCCGTAGGTACGCATTTCATTTTCAATCCGTTCCCCTACTCCGAGCCTCACGCCGCTTGGAATAACATCGCCCTCTTTATAGGTTATATTCGCCTGTGCTACAGTCTTCTGCACAACTATCGGATACGTCCATTGGTTGGCAATTGCCATGTCAATATAATCGCTGAACGCCATATTGCTCGCATTTGCCGCTCGGATAAGTTCCCTGTACGCCGCCTCTGCAGACATCTGATTCCGATATGGCTTTTCACTTGACTGCCGATACTCCATCCATGTCAAGAACGCCTCGTATCCCGGCGCAATGAAATCAAAATTGAAGTCGATGGCGGCGTCGGTTTTTTTGGAAGCGACGACAGTCGCTTCTTTTTCTATTTCAGATATATTGCCGATAGGTAATATATCTTTCTTATTTCTTGCCCCTGTTTGCTTTGGGTTTGCTTCAGGTTTGCTTCGGGTTTGCTTCGGGTTTGCTTTTTTCTTTGCTTGTAAACCATTAAGGTATAGCGCATTACCCCTATCAAGTGTTGGCTTAATTAAGCCAAATATCGCGGCATTCACCCCCTCTAAATCGGGTAAATTTTGATAAAATGAATACTCAAAGATGGCAGAAAAAATTACACCTTTCTGCTCATTTGGCAAATTTTTCAATTGTTCGTAAAAATTTGCAAAAAAGGTCATGTAGGTTCGTTTCATGATTGTATATTTTTATGTATGTTATTGTAAGCCAACTCAATATTGCTTCGGGTTTGCTTACGCTTTGCTTCGGGTTTGCTTATGGGATGTTTTTTTTATTTTCATGCGATTTTGCTTGTGCTTTGCTTATGCTTTGCTTATGCTTTGCTTGCAATAAGTCTCACTTATTTCTTTTTCTTGTCACTCAAAAAGGAATATCGCCCACAGCGGGTTCAATCCATTTATCCGGCGAAACATTGTCTTCGGGCATGGTAATTTGTGGGGTGGCTATCCCGCCAATATGGCTGCCATTATCCCACTGCTCAATTGATAACGGCGTCCCATTAACAACAGGCACATAGCGACCATTATTGTAATTATATATAAACCTGCAAGTACCCCCTTCCCCCAAGTGTCGGAACTTAACTTTGGCGATGTTTACGCGGACGTCCCCCGCTTCTCTGTCGCGGTGGACAATGATACCGTAATCGCACTTATTGTAAAAGTTGGCACTGCCGTTAATGTCGTACATCGTAGGCATTTCAAGGATAGGGCTATCTTTCTTGCGGGGCATTTTCGTCGGATGAGCCACGAGAAATATAATCACGTCATTCAGGCGGGCAAAATTGCCCAACTTGTCTAATACGCCACTGATATACTGTGTTTCACTCTCACGTCCCTGCTCATTATCCAGGCGATTGAATGGGTCAATGCAGATAATCCGCACACCCTTACGGCGGATGAGTATCCGCGCAAGCAATAGGATATTATCTATGGAATAATTGTCTGATGGGCTAATGAAAAAGAAGTTGTCTTGTATGTGGTCTTTCACGCGACCGTATTCAGCGTAATCAAGACTACGCCGGCTGAATCGCTTCCCACTTAACTTTTCAGCAATCTTTGCGGCATGGTATGATAGGGGACTGTTTTCGGGTGAAAAGTAGGCGCATCTTAAATTGTAGCGTATATTCAACCGATACACAATCTCATCCAAGAACTCCGATTTGCCCGACCCTGGAATACCTGTCACAACGGCAAGTCTCTTCGGCTCAAAGGACACCGCCTTATCGAAATCGTCATGCCCGACGACCCATCCTTTCTGCCATCCGTTTTCCCACACAGCGTCGAGTTCGCCGACGAACTCGTTCACGGTGAATATTCCGTCTATATAGACCTCTTTTGCGCCCTCTACGGCAGACACCAATGCCGTCTTGCCGTCCTTGATAAGTAATTCGTTTGCGTCTTTACACTCTTTGCCGTAATCTATGATATAGCAACGTTCCGCGCCCATGCGCCGCTGTAATTCTGCACGTAAATCTAATCCCTTTTTATCGGTATCGGTAGCAAGGTATATACGCTTCTTGTCGGCGAAGTAATCGTCGTAATAATCGTCAAGCCACTGCAAGTTATTATTTGCTCCATTCGGCACCGACACCACCGCGCTGAATCCCGCCTCAATAAAAGATAGCGCGTCTATTTCCCCCTCTGTGATTATTACATACTCACTATCTTTAATATTGTCTATGTTATAGGGCAGCAGCTCCGCGCCCGAAACCATCTTGAAGTTCTTCCCACCGTCGCGAAACTTAACATTAATCAATTCACCATTCAGGTAATAGTTGAACAGGATGCAATTACGCTTTGATTTAACTTGAGGGATATACTCCTCGCTTTCCCCTACATTTACAGATGAGAGCGTGGCTTCGCTTATGCCCCGCGAAGCAAAATAAGCAAGTATCTTATCACTATACTTGCCCTGTGGGCGAAGATCTGGACGCTTGTATGATTGCTTCCGCCGGTTGTTGTATTCCGCCGCAGCGTCCAGCCACTTAAATAATTTATGGTCTTCGGCTGTGTCGGCGGCGCAACCTTTCCATCCGCAGTAATGACAGTGGAACATGCCCGTACTTAGATTAACGGATAATGACTTGTCGCGCTTATCGTGCCGCGTATTCCTGCAGTTCGGGCAGAAACATTTTATGTTTCCGCTACCGCTGTTGGTCGGCACCGTGATATTATATTTATCCCAATTTAACATTACTCGTAATAATTCTTATTAGTATAATTCACAACAAAATCTTCGCAATAATAAACAGGAAGAATAACGCAAAGACGGTAATAGTTGTAGCCGTCCCGAAATTCTCTACTGAATAATTAACGATAAAAAGCAGTATTGCCATATTCACAACATCATTCTTTTCTTCCGCTTTGTCTTGTCTCATCATTTTAATTTTCATTTAATCGTTAAACATATTATAGTCCCGCCCTACGCAATTATCCGGCAAATTTTCCCTGCTGAAGCCCACAGTCTTTAATAGACTATCCTTGAAATATATTTTTGTGTTGTCTTCTACGCTGTGTACCACTTTCGCGATGAATTCCAGGCACTCCTTTTTATCGTATTTTTTACCCGACTCTAATCCAATCCTGAACATCCTGCACCCCGCGTACTGTGCGAGCCTTATCAT
This sequence comes from Bacteroidales bacterium, assembly GCA_031257915.1. Classification (GTDB taxonomy): domain Bacteria; phylum Bacteroidota; class Bacteroidia; order Bacteroidales; family P3; genus JAIRNR01. The sequence continues at coordinate 2,650 of JAIRNR010000042.1, read as the reverse complement.
TTCAAGACTTTTCTTAAAGTCTATAACCGGCTCAATAGACGCCCAGACGCGGAAGCCGCCATCGTGCTGTAATCTCATTGCGCCTATACGCTGTATGTTGGGCGCAGCATTAGGTTCTAACTCGTCGCAACCTGTTAGCGTGTGACCAAATGCGAGCATTTTGCGATACTCTTTTTTTATTATCTGCGGAAAGAAACAAATCCCCTCGGAAACAAATGGAAGTCCATATCCACCACGCTTCGTCAGGAACATAACATTGACGCCCTTGATTACAGCATGAGCAGAAGCTACGATGTGGAGCAGTCTTGTTTTATGTAAGAATGGGTCTGTCGTGAATGTAAAGAATAGTCCATGCCTCTGTAATTCAGGCAGATTTTTATCTAATTCCGCTGTAAAAACGCCCAGAGCGTGATACTCATCCTTAAAGCATTTTTTCAATTTCGGCTCGCTGCCGCCAAGAATATTAGCCGCTCTGCCCTTACGTAAATAGCAATACTCGCAGCCATTACTGCAACCAACATAGAAGTTACACGCCCATTTTGCGTACTCCCCCGCTTTGCCTGCGGGCTGATAGATTGCTTTTCCATTGAATTTTTTGTTATTATTGTTTCTCATAATGTCTCTTTTTGGATTAGTTTGAATTTTGTGACAGAGGTGTCACGCAGATTATATTTACTACCGTCAAACACGAACCAAGAGAATTTATGATTTTTTTTATCCGCGCAATTTCCGCCGTTCCTTTCGTCTTGACAGAGAAATACGCTTTTACCTTCTACGGTAATTGTTCCACAAACAGGTTGCCCCCAAATCTTGGCGGTGAACTTCCATCCATCGTAGCCTAATAGATTTTTTCTTTTCATAGTTTTATTTTTTCCATTGTTTGTATGTAATAATTTTTATCATATCGTCTGTATCCCCCCCCCCCATCCCGTAATCTCTTTACAAGCCTGTTTATTTTTACCGCATATTGCGGGTATTTTATTAGATAAAATGCCTTTTCTTCACTGGAAGAAAAAGGGCAAAATACGCACCCTATACGCTTTTGTCGTGCATATATATCTGTGGGATAAGGCAGGTTGTTTTCGCTTATTATGCTCCATATATCTACGTCTAATAAGTGCATAATCGGTCTTAAGGTAACGTTGTCGTGTCCTTGCATACAACCTATTGTTATGCGCTTCTTCGCGTCCCACATGAACGATTGTTTCGCGCGTTTCTTGCTCTCTTGAGATCGGACACCGACCAGTGTTACGCATGGCTCACCTATGGGCAATTCCTTTAATATTTCGCAACAATACCGCTTATTACGCATTGGAAAAAACCCCTTTTCTTCGACTAACTGCCAAAACTTTTTTGGTGGGTGTATAAATTTTACTTCAGGATATTCCCTGCGAATAAATCGTACTAATTCGGGCGGGTCGTTGCCTGTTACATTATAGGTCGCGAAATACGGTACTCCCGCCTGTTTGACGAGGTGTAATAATGCGATAGAATCCTTTCCGCCGCTGAACGCTACATTATATCCGCGCGGATTCAACTCGCATGCTTGCGTAGAGTATTTCTTTATTGTGTCTATGCTCTCCTGTATCGTATCGCCGAATAACGTTATCATGGCTTTTCAATTTTTACAAAGTCGTAAACGGTTACAAGGGGGTTGCTGTCCCATGTTCCCTTACCGTTAATCCTGTCGATTAGCGCGGCATACGCCTCTTGCGGAGTATTGTAGTCTATATCATCGCCAAGACAACAATACAGGTTCTTGCGTGCGTTTCTGTTGATGTGTGCGCACACAGGATAATCTATCGGCACAGAGCGTACACGTACACCCTCTCGAAGACAGTCATCATGCGATATTTCTTGCAATAACTCGTGCCTTACATCGGTTATCTTTATGAAATACCGCGCATATCTCGCGGGCATAAACATTTTGCTGTTCCACCTTATGGATGAATCCGTTTGTAGATTCATGTGCTTGTATTCTACCTCGCCCTTGTTGTTTATACGATATGGCTCTTTCAGGTATAACTCCTCGCCAAACGTATATACGCTCCTCATTCGCCTTGTCTGCGTCTTCTCGCCGAATACCACTTGCGAGAATAATTCCTCTTTAAACATTATTCCTTTCATATTATATTTTTTTATAAATTATGGTCGCTATATATGAAATCCACTGATTGCAGATGCTGCCATTAGAATAATATAAATCGTGCATAGGGCGAACGTCCACCCTTGCGCTGATAATTCGGATGTCTTGGTCTTTAAGCCATGAATCAATGGCTTTATTTAGCCCCTCAATTGAATTATCTTCAATTATTTCTATTTTTACATCTGTTCTTTTCATTGAGCGTATTATTTTAGTCTTTGATTATGATTTTTTCGTTGGCAGAAATCCCGAACTCTCTACGTATGTCTGCCATAGAAATCTCTACGGTTTTTTCTTTGGGCGGCTCTACTTTCAATCGCCAATCCTCTTCGTGTAGTTTCACACGCGTAGAGGCAATAAGATGCCCCAGCCCCATGCTTGTGTTTGCTGACGCTCCTACTACGAACTCACCACTGCGGAATACCACCCTGTAAAGTGTTTTTTTTTCTTTATTCATTAGGGTGTCCCCAACGTGCCAATCATAAAATTCTTCAAGTTCTTCGGCGG
>JAIRNR010000012.1 GCA_031257915.1 Bacteroidales bacterium | reverse complement strand
GTTAGGGCGGCTGTTAGTGCTGCTGTTGCTATTAGTGCTGTTAGCAGGATTTTTGTTTGTTTTTTCATTTTATGTTTGTTTTGTTTGTTTGGTTTTTTGTCCGACGCTTTTTTTGCGTCGGCTGTCGTTAATTGGGGGGTTGCGGGTCGTAGCCCGCAACGACGGGGCTTTGTCCGTAATGGTGGGCGTTGTTGTTTGACGCTTTTTTTTGCGTCGGCTGTTGTTTGCGGGTCGTAGCCCGCAATGACGCGCATTGCCCGCAACGACGGCATTGTAGTTCGCAATGCTGTTTGCGGGTCGTTGCCCGCAATGACGACGCGGGTCGTTGCCCGCAACGACGGGGCGTTGTCCGTAATGGTGGGCGTTGTTGTTTGACGCTTTTTTTTGCGGGGGTAGTTGTTTGCGGGTCGTAGCCCGCAATGACGACGCGGGTCGTAGCCCGCAATGACGCGCATTGCCCGCAACGACGGCGTTGTAGTTCGCAATGCTGTTTGCGGGTCGTTGCCCGCAATGACGCGCATTGCCCGCAACGACGGGGCTTTGTCCGTAATGGTGGGCTTGGGTTGTTTGACGTTTTTTTTGCTGCTGCTGTTGTTTGCGGGTCGTTGCCCGCAATGATGGTGTAATGCCCGCAACGACGGGGCTTTGTCCGTAATGGTGGGTCGTTGTCCGCAATGTGGGGCATTGCCCGCGACGACTGCGTAACGCTTACGAGAGTGTACAGACGAGGGTTGCCTCTGCTCTGTTTTTAAGAAGCGATTGTGTGTAAGTTGCTGAAAATCAGATTGTTGGGGGGGGGGGGGTAAAAGATTGATAATTAGCACTTTGTGCGATTTTGACACATTGTACGAACCGTTAATTTTTTGTTTGATATGTAAGAATGAGAATATCACTGTCTGTCGTTATATTAACTCGTGAAAGTCTGCAAATTTATGAATTATTTTACAAAAATTCAGAAAATCACCATGTTTATTCGGGACTAACGCATTTAAACAAGTTAATTTGTTGATAACAAATAAATTATAAACGTGAATTTTTATAAATTTCCCCTATAAATTCTCTTTCCTCAATTTTTATTCGTCTGTGTGTAAATTAAAAAGTTTCATGGATATTTTCATTAAAAAATAAGTGTTATAAGTGCCTAATAATCAATGATTTGTGAGATTTATATGTGTTTGCCCTGATATAACCCCCAAGGTCAACGCATTAAAATTTTAATTCCCTTATTTACAGATGTTTATAAATCTGCTTTTTGCCAAGTTATGAAATATTTCTATGTATAAATTGCTGATTAACACTATTATATGATTTTTAATGCGTTGACCCTGATATAACCCCAAGCATATATTGATTATTTCTAATAAAATCGTTAAATTCGCAAGATATGTATATTTAGAATATCGACAAACAGAAAACTATATGAAGTTAAAAATATTAGCAGTGCTGGCAGTAGCCGCACTATTGACATCCTGTTTTAAAAAAGAAGATTTTAATCTTGATATGATTGCAGATAATCAGGATGTGTCTTACGACCTTGCGTTGCCGCTTTTTGAGACAAAATTTACAATAGACGACATTTTACATCAACTAAACAACTCACAATTAGTTACCGATAATGACGGTCTTGTACATTTTGTCTTTCCGTCAATGTTGTCCGTGAATTATTGGAAACGATTGGAGCTGGAACTTCCGAAATCAATATCGACAAATATAAACGGTATTCCGTATTGGAAGCATGATACGGTTGTAACATATACTTACAGCGATACGGTAACCTTTTTTGTGAGAAACAACGGAGGCAATATTCCTGTTGATTCTGTTTTCATTTCGGAATTAAATCTTTCCTGTGATGTAGTGAGCGAAATAGGTTGCTCTATTGCTGTGCATCTCGCTTTCCCATCACTGATAGATGTTTCAACGAGGAAACCTGTGATGCAGGATATGGAGATCAGTGCGCGGCGGGCGGCAAGAAATCAAACCATAAATCTTACAAACGTGATGTGGAATTCCGCTCACGACCGTAATGAGCAAAATGTGTACAGAGTACCTGTTCAGGCAACGATTATTGCGGATTTTAGCACGGCAACAAATACATCTCCGAGTACAGGTTCGCTGAATACGGCAATATCGTTCGTTTCTTACAATTATAATCGTATTTATGGTTATATCGGATCCGAAACATATACATTAAGATCTAGTGTAAATTCCGAAAAGTTAACTGATATTCCTGTTGATAATGTTACGTTATATCAACTTTTTTTGACTTCAAGGATTTCATTGAATGGAATATCAATACCGGCAAGATTAAAAAGTAATCGTGCTGCCGGTATAAAAACAAATGGCGATACGTTGGAACTGCCGCCGCTTTTCTCTGAAAATTACGATATTCCCTCTCCTCTGCCGACCGACAATCCGCTTCAAAAAACAACCGAACATAAAAGTGAAATAAGGGCGGCTGTTCCGTTAGAGGAAATGGGGCAATTTTTTGGAGAATTTGTATTTGAAACAAATCCGTCCGATTTGAATTATCAGCAAAATATACTTGAAAGCGGTGCAAATGTAGCCATTGATTTTGATTTGGACGTTCCAATGGATTTATCACTAGTTAATTATAATCTGTCTGACACGGTTCCATTTGATATGTTTACTTCGGATATGATAGATATGATACATGAGTTTAACCTGAAAATGATACTTAAAAATGCTTTTCCGATAGACGCTGACGTTTCCGTGCGTTTTCTTGATTCCGCATACAATACTGCATTGATAATTTATGAAGGCAAAATCAGCGGCGGTGAAGTTGGTCAGGATCTTCATGTTGTGAAACCGGAAATTATAAATGTTCCGATAGACCTTCTTGCAGATGAAACGCTGGCACTTAGAAAAATCCGTTACATTTCCGTTGTTTCAAAGTTAGATACGAAAAACAGCAGCGAAGTGAAAATATTTGCAGGTAATGAAGGAGAGGGATATTTAAGCGTAAAAGCAGGCGTGCGTGTCAAACTTAAAGCAGGTACTTTAGTCAAGGATTTTCTAAAATAAATAGTGACGGCAATATGAAAGTGAAAAAAATATCAGTAATATACATAACAGCAGTGCTGTTTATTTTTGCGGGAATACAAGTAATACACGCGCAAGGCGGTACAGGTACGACACAATATTTTTTGAAGATTTTACCCCAACAAAGTAATAATAATCCGGCATTTATTCCAAATGTCAAATCTTATTTTTCTTTTCCTTTTCTTGGTAATATCCATTTGGAATTAAACAATGAAATCTGTTCATGGAACAGAGTTTTTGAACGCGGCGCAGACGACAGCTTGCGGGTAAATACGAATAAATTTCTGTCAAAACTTGAAAATGGAAATATTTTACGTCTTTCTCTTGATGAGGAAATCATCAGGTTCGGTTTTCACGGTGCGGGTGGTTTTTTTCATGCGGGTATTGCTGTTCACGGTGAAGCAAATGCCGTATTAAGCAAAAATTTATTTGACTTTGTATTAAGAGGTCCCGGCGCAAATATTAACGAGCCCGACCTCAGTCGTAACGATATTTCGGCAACTGCTTATGCTTCCTTATATCTCGGATATTCACGCCAAATCGGAAAAAAACTTACAGTCGGCGGCAGAGTGAAACTGCTCAATGGTATTGCTAATGTGAGGACGCAGAAATTTAATGCACAGTGGCGCATATTAAATGAAGATATGAGTAACCCCAATATAACGCCGTATTCGTACGAATTTGAAATAAACAGCATTATTCAGTCAACGCTTTCTTTGCCTTTGGATGGGGATAATTTTCTTTTCAATACAAACTCCGCATTCGGCAATATTGGTTTCGGTATTGATTTAGGTATCAATTATACTTTAATACCTAACCTTAACATCTCGGCGAGTGTTCTTGATATGGGAGCAATTTGGTGGAGAGACGGACAGCAATACGTTTCGGATAAAACGACAAAAGCACCGTATCTTTTTCAGGGAGTAGGAAATATAGATTTTAAAAATACTGTGGACTTAGGTTCTATCTTAAATCCGATGCTGGAAGAACTGATTGACACTCTCGGTTTTAAAAATGCAGGTCCAAAAAAATATGCAACAGCACTTCCTGCGCAGTTTCTTGCAGGCATATCCTACACTCTTGCAGAGATGAATACTTTCGGGCTGCTGCTGAAAGGACAGATTATCGGCAATAAATTCTTTAATTTTGAAGCAGGAGTATCATATACTTTTATGGTAAAGAATTTCGGCATATCACTCAATAATATCTTTACGCGTAATTCGGCGTTTAATTTCGGCGGAGCACTTGTTGCAAATCTCGGACCTATACAGATTCATTTGGGTTTGGACAGAATTACGTCGTTTAACGTTGCCGCAATGCGCGGAGTTAATTTCAATTTCGGCATAAATATTCTTATAGGCAAAAAAGAAATTTTACGCCACAAGATAGAAGAAGTTGCGGACGAAGAGGCGGCGGAACAAAATATGAAACTTCAGCAGTAGATTTACTCCGAAAATGTCTGCCTTAAACCAAAAGCAAGTAATAAAAAAGTCCGGGAAAATCACAGAGTATTTTCCGCAAATATCGTCTGAACAAAACCGGCAATTTTCCGAACTTGCTTCTCTCTACAAAGAATGGAACGAAAAAATAAATGTTATATCCCGCAAAGACATTGAAAATTTTTACGAACACCATCTTTTACATTCGCTTTCCATTGCACGTGTTATTTCCTTTCCGCCCGATTCTCGTGTACTTGACGTCGGCACAGGCGGCGGTTTTCCGGGGATTCCGCTCGCAGTACTTTTTCCGCAAACAAAATTTCATCTTATCGATTCTATTGGGAAAAAAATACGTGTTGTAGAAGCAGTGCGGGACTCTCTCAAATTAAATAACGTGACGGTGGAGCAGGCGAGAGCGGAAGAATTAAAAGGGCGGTATGATTTTATTGTAAGCAGAGCAGTTACGGCGTTACCCGAATTTTACAATTTAGTGCGTCGTATATGGACACCATATAAAGGAATTTATTATATTAAGGGCGGCGATGTTCGGACGGAAATAAACGCATTACAAAAAGGACTGCATGCAGAAGTTTTTCCAATATCGGAATTTTTTAAAGAGAGTTTTTTTGAAACGAAAAATGTTGTTCGTGTTTACGAAATGACTGTCTAAAACGACTAAATTAGGCTGTGAGAAATGGATAAAATAATATCATTAGATATTGAAATAACTTTATATATAAATAATCAATATAATAGTTTTTTAGATATGGTAATGACATTTTTTTCCGAAAGATTTGTGTGGCTTCCGCTATACGCGCTTTTTATTTTTGGTGTATATAAGGCAACTGAAAAAGGGGAAAAATTTGTTATACGTGTTTTAATTACAGTTGCCGCCTGCTGTATTGCGGTGGGACTTTCAGACTATATAAGCGTACATTGTTTTAAAGATGTATTTGAGCGATTGCGTCCCTGCCGTGAACCGCTCCTTGAAGGGTTGCTGCGTCCGCATGGTTGTGGGGGAATGTACGGCTTTGTGTCGTCCCACGCCGCAAACGTATTCACACTTGCAGCAATTGTGACGCCGCTGCTGCGAAAATACAGTGTTGTCCGTTTCGGCGGTATTTACGTATGGGCAACGTTAGTAGGATACAGTCGTATATACCTCGGCTGGCATTATTTCGGCGATGTTGTTTGCGGCGCACTGCTCGGTATTGCAATCGGTACGGCAATGTTTTATTTATGTCGTTTTGTTACGCAAAAATGCTCTATGAATGTTTCTCGTTGAACAAGCGGTAGCAGCCGAGAATTTTTTCGGCGATGTTGTTTGCGGCGCACTGCTCGGTATTGCAATCGGTACGGCAATGTTTTATTTATGTCGTTTTATTACGCAGAAATGCTCTATGAATGTTTCTCGTTGAACAAGCGGTAGCTGCCGAGAATTTTTTCGGCAACTTCTTCCGGAGTAATATCCGAAGTGTCCACGATAATATCGTAATTTTCCGCACAGGTACAATCAATACCATACAGGCAGCGGTAGCGTTTCAATTCACTTTGCTTACGATTACTTAAATACGTTAACGCCTCCTCTTTTGAAGAATATTTTTCGTTTGACCGCATTGTATCCTCAAATACACGCGTTGCGGCAACGTCCGGACATACAGTTAAAAAAACCTTGAAAGAATTCGGCAAAAAATGCCACGCAAGACGTGAATCAATAATCAGATTTTCCGCATCGGCAAGATTTTTGAAAGTATTGTCAACTTCTTCGTCAATTTCAGGATGTGTTTCGGCGTATTTGTTCAATTCCAAAACCGACATTTTATGCCGCTCTGCAATACGGCGCAGAATATCACCTGTATAAATATAACCAAAACCGAGTTCTTTTTTCAATATAGCAGACACGGTGCTTTTTCCACTTCCCAAATCCCCCGTAAGAGTAATAATTTTTGCCATTGGCAAAGATAATACTTCCTTACGAAATAAAATACTATTTCTGATAGAACACGTATTTGCCGTCGAATACATCCATTTTAACAGGCTTTCCCTTATTGAGATTGTCTGACAGTATCTGTCTTGAAAGTTCGTTAATAACGTTTTTTTGAATATATCGTTTAAGCGGACGTGCGCCGTATTGCGGGTCGTACGCCTGCGAGGCAACGTCTTTGTAAACTTCATCCGAAATTTCAAGTGTATAGCCGTTTTTGGCTAAAAGTTCATCAAGGGCGTGAAGTTGTATTTTTACAATGCTCATAATTTCATCGCAGGTGAGTGGCTTAAACATTATAATCTCGTCAATGCGGTTTAAAAATTCGGGACGTAATGTTTGCCTGAGTAAATTCATTACATCCTGCTTGCTTGTACGGTATGCCTCGTCGGCATTGGATGTACTGTCAAATGCGTCCTGTATATATTGCGCACCGAGGTTTGATGTCATTATAATAATCGTATTCTTAAAATCCGCCACACGTCCTTTGTTGTCGGTAAGCCGTCCGTTATCAAGAACTTGCAACAATACATTAAATACGTCAGGGTGCGCCTTCTCAATTTCGTCAAGCAGCACTACAGAGTACGGACGGCGGCGCACCGCTTCGGTAAGTTGTCCGCCTTCGTCGTAGCCGACATAGCCCGGTGGTGCGCCGACAAGGCGCGACACAGTGTGTTTTTCCTGATATTCACTCATGTCAATACGTACGATAGCACGGTCGTCATTGAAAAGATACTCGGCAAGAGCGTTTGCAAGTTCTGTTTTGCCAACGCCTGTTGTGCCGAGAAATATAAACGAGCCGATAGGTTTGCGTTCGTCGTTTAGCCCTGCACGGCTGCGGCGTATGGCGTCGGCAATAGACAAAATTGCTTCATCCTGCCCAACAACGCGTTTATGCAGTTCTTCCTCTATATGTAGAAGTTTTTCTCTTTCACTTTGTAACATACGGCTTAACGGTATGCCTGTCCAGCGGCTGACAACGTCTGCAATTTCTTCACTGCCGACTTCCTGTTTTACCATGGCACCATTTTTATGCAGTTCTTCTAATTGTGTTTGCAATCGCGCAACTTCTGCTTCCGCTTCCCGAATTTTACCGTAACGTAATTCAGCCACACGTCCGTAATCGCCGCCGCGCTCCGCGCTCTGCGCTTCAAACTTATACTGTTCTATAGCGTTGAGATTATCCTGAATTTTTTCTACAACTTCTTTTTCGCCCTGCCATTCGAGCCGCATTGTATCGCGTTCGGCAGAAAGTTCTGTAATTTCTTTATTAAGTTCCGAAAGTTTTGCCTCGCTTTTTTCGCGCTTTATTGCTTCGCGTTCAATCTCTAACTGTCTTATCCGTCTCTCTATTTCATCAAGTTTTTCGGGTACGGAGTTCATTTCAAGACGAAGTTTTGCACTTGCTTCATCAATCAAGTCAATCGCTTTATCGGGCAAAAATCTGTCAGTGATATACCGATGAGATAATTCTACGGCAGATATAAGTGCGTCATCTGTAATCCTTACGTGATGGTGCGTTTCATAGCGTTCTTTCAGTCCGCGCAAAATAGAAATGCTGTCTTCAACGCTTGGCTCGTTTATATAAACGATTTGAAACCGCCGTTCTAATGCTTTATCTTTTTCAAAATATTTTTGGTATTCTTTCAGGGTGGTTGCGCCTATTGCTCTCAATTCACCGCGTGCAAGTGCAGGCTTTAAGATATTTGCAGCGTCCATCGCTCCTTCGCCGCCACCTGCACCTACGAGAGTATGAATTTCATCTATAAAAAGAATTATTTCACCGTCACTTTCAATAACTTCTTTTACAACTGATTTTAGACGTTCTTCAAATTCACCTTTGTACTTTGCACCTGCAATGAGTGCACCCATGTCAAGCGAAAAAATCTGTTTTGACTTTAAATCCTCAGGAACATCACCCTGCATTATTCTTTGTGCAAGTCCTTCGGCAACAGCAGTTTTACCAACGCCCGGTTCACCTATTAAGATAGGATTGTTTTTTGTACGGCGGGAGAGTATTTGAAGTACGCGGCGTATTTCGTCATCACGTCCGATAACAGGGTCCAACTTGCCTTTTCGTGCCAAATCGTTAAGATTTTTTGCATATTTTCCAAGTGCCTGATACGTCTCCTCAGCACTTGCGCTCTTTGCGGAGCCGCCTTTGCGCAAGTCTTTTATTGCTGCCCGTAAATCTTTTGCATTTACACCTTCGGTTTTAAGTAGCCGCGCCGCCACTCCGTTTTGTTCGAGAATACTTAACAAAAGAACTTCTATAGTAACAAATTCATCATGAAATTCTTTTAAAAAATTGGGTGCCTTAAAAATGATTTGCTGTCCGTCATTTACCAAATACGGCTCGCCGTTAGAACGCGGCTGCTTTGCAATTTCATCGTCCAGTAATGTGACGAAACGCGAAACATTTACGCCGAGTTTTTTTAATAAATGCGGAGCAACATTTTCATCAACACTCAAAATCCCCTTTAATAAATGCAAATCGGTAACCGCTTGTTGCTGGTTTCCTGCTGCAATTTCAACGCTTTTCTGTATTGCCTCCTGGGCTTTAATTGTATAATTGTTTAAGTTCATATTATTATAGTTTGTTAATTAAGGATGTATGAAACTCACAGTTAAAAGTCGCGTTCACAGTTGGGATATATCAGATTTTTTAAATGTTCGTTTCATAATATCTACCAATCAGGTGTCAATAATTGAGCCAACGGATATAATCTGTTTTTTTGGCAGAATACAGGACAAAATGACTATATTTGCAAAAATAAAGAAACGATGGTCGTAAAAATCAAAAAACTGTCTCCCGCCGCCGTTGTTCCCTCTTATGCCCAAATGGGTGATGCGGGGCTTGACCTCACGGCGGTAACAGTTTCAGACAACACAAATTATATTGAATATGGCACAGGGCTTGCTGTCCAGATACCGGAAGGATATGTGGGACTTGTATTTGCACGTTCAAGCATTTCAAAAACAAGTCTTATTCTCGCCAACGGCGTTGGTGTTATTGATTCCGGCTATCGCGGTGAAATAAAACTGCGCTTTAAAAAGTGTGATACTTCTCAAGGTGAGACTCCGAATACGTTTACTGTCGGTGAAAGAATAGGACAGCTTATAATTATTCCTTATCCGTCCATAGAATTGGAAGAAGTTCAGGAACTTTCGGAAACAGTTCGCGGTGTCGGCGGTTACGGCTCTACAGGCATTTGATTTTGCAGCAGTTTCGGCTACTTAACGCAATCCTGTATGAATTAGTTTGCAGAGCATTGTTAGCGTGGATGATTTCAGTACGGAGATCTAACGCTATCCGGTATGAATTAGTTTGCAGAGCATTGTTAGCGTGGATGATTTCGGTACGGAGATCTAACACTATCCGGTATGAATTAGTTTGCAGAGCATTGTTAGCGTGGATGACTTCGGTACGGAGATCTAACGCTATCCGGTATGAATTAGTTTGCAGAGCATTGTTAGCGTGGATGATTTCGGTACGGATATCTAACGCTATCCGGTATGAATTAGTTTGCAGAGCATTGTTAGCGTGGATGATTTCGGTACGGAGATCTAACGCTATCCGGTATGAATTAGTTTGCAGAGCATTGTCCGGCGCACGAAACGGCGTTAGGACCAATACGGCGGCTTACGTAAATATTGTCTATAAGCCGTATATTACCAAGCCAGACTGCGGCGCAGGCAACGGTGCCGGTGTTGCCGCAGCAGTTGCTGCATTCATTTGTAATATCATCTGCACCGATAATCCAAAACGATGGCAGAGGCTGCAATGTATCTTCGTCAACGATTTCAAAATAATCAACCTTAAAATAATCTTCAAGATCCGCAATAATACGCGACTGCACAAATTCTACCGATCCTCCTGTTTGCACCCGGTCCGACATTATATGATAAAGTTGCGGCGCAATAAGACGTTCCTCGTAATTCAACAGTGTGTTGCGTGAACTCATTGCAAGTCCGTCAAATTCGCGCACGGTGGGACATACTTCAATATGTACGGGTAAGTTCAACTGCTGCACCATAGATTTGACAATTACGGTTTGCTGAAAATCTTTTCTGCCGAAATATGCGGTGGTCGGTTTTACTAATTCAAAAAGTCGGTGCACAACAATTGCAACACCGTTAAAATGTCCGGGGCGAAACGCTCCTTCCATAACTTTGTCAAACAAACCGAAGTTTTTTGTTTTATCTCCGGCCGCCCAACCTTTGGCAAGTGCAACGTCCTCTCCGTCGGGATACATTTCTTCTTTTGCCGGCGAAAAAACAATGTCGCATCCTGCCCGTTCCAACAAAGTACAGTCGGCTTCGATTGTGCGCGGATATTTGGCAAGGTCGTTGGGATTATTGAACTGAATCGGATTTACGAACACACTGACAACGACAATATCACTTTCCATTCGTGCTTTTTCTACGAGTGTCAAATGTCCTTTATGTAACGCTCCCATAGTTGGCACGAAGCCCACTTTGCCGCTTATATGTTCAAGTGTGTTCCGTAGTTCACCTGCCGTTTTACAAATCTTCATATAATAAAATTAGAATGGCGGCAAAGGTAGAATTTCTGTCGGTAAAAAACAAACTGTGTTATGGATTTGCGCTTTTTTTCCTAATTTCGGTGTATATTTGTCATAATATTATGGAACAGCAGAACAGAGAATATGAAAGACGGTATAAATGACGACAAAGACGGTATAAATGACGACAAAGACGGTATAAATGACGACAAAGACGGTATAAATGACGTGAAAGACGGTATAAAAGACGTGAAAGACGGTATAAATGATATGAAAGACGGTATAAATGACGACAAAGACGGTATAAATGACGACAAAGACGGTATAAATGACGACAAAGACGGTATAAATGACGTGAAAGACGGTATAAATGATATGAAAGACGGTATAAATGACAACAAAGACGGTATAAATAATGTCCAGCTCAAGATTATTGATATGATAAAGGAAAATCCACAAATAACATTAGAATTGTTGTCAGGGGAGTTGGGTATAAATGTGAGGAATACGGAAAAAAATCTAAAGGCTCTAAGAGAAAAGGGCATAATTTCACGTGAAGGTGCGCGAAAAAATGGTTACTGGAAAATAAACACCAAAAATTTATAATCAATATGAAAAAAATCTTACTTTCGGCACTTTTAGTGTCGGTTTTCACAATTCCAAAAGGTGCTGTTGCAGCAGAGAGTAAAAATGTTATAGATTCAGTCTATCAAATTAAGGACGTAAAAGTCTTGCCTGCAACAAGTATAAAAGACCAAAACAAAAGCGGCACCTGTTGGAGTTTTTCGGCAATATCTTTTCTCGAATCGGAATTATTGAGGAAGGGCAAAGGTGAATATGACTTGTCGGATATGTTCCCTGTTTACGATTGTTTTTTGCGCAAAGCAGATAAATACGTGCGTCTGCATGGCAAATGCGAATTTCCATTTGGCGGGGCGAGCAGCGATGTTTTTGATGTTTTACGCTATCGCGGGTTAATGCCGGAAAGCGCGTTTAACGGTTTAAATTACGGCAAAGACAATCACGACCACAGCGAAATGAATAATGCTCTAAAAGCGTATCTTGACGCGGTTGTTAAAGGCAAGGAGATAACGACTGTCTGGAAAAAAGCATATACGGCAATTCTTAATACTTATCTCGGCGAGGCACCGCAGCAGTTTACTGAAAACGGCAAAACTTATACTTCGCAATCTTATGCAAAGGAACTTGGCTTAAATGCCGACGATTATGTTGTGCTTACATCATTCACACATCACCCATTTTATACACAGTACGAAAAAGATGTACCTGATAATTGGAATCATGGAACGGTTTATAATCTTCCGCTTGACGAACTTATGCAAATAGCACGAAATTCTATTGATAAGGGTTACACATTTGTTTGGGGCGGTGATGTCAGTGAAAAAGGATTTTCGTGGAAAAACGGTATTGCAATTATTGCAGACGAAGAGAGTGAGGATGCCAAAGGCAGTGACCGCGACAAATGGGAAAGTATGAATGAGCGTGAACGTAAAGAAAGTGTATATAAGTTTGAAAAAATTGTTCCCGAAAAGAAAATAACACAGGAAATTCGTCAGAAAGATTACGATACGTGGCAGTCCACCGACGATCATGGAATGCATATTATCGGCACGGCACAGGATAAAAACGGCACGTTTTATTTTAAAGTGAAAAATTCTTGGAATACATCAAATCCGCAACGTGGCTACCTTTATATGTCTATTCCGTTTTTTGAAGATAAAATGCTTGATATTACTGTGCATAAAGACGTAATTCCTGCGGCAATAAAAGCAAAATCGGGAATAAAGCAGTGAACACCGATTTGCAAAAAAAGTTGGAACGTTTCTGCGCCTATCAGGAGAGATGCAAACAGGATGTGTTGCGCAAGATTGCAGCATTACAGCAAGCTGCAAAACGCGACAGAGGTACAGACAGGCGTAGCGTGCGTGTTGCGGATTTTACCCAAAAGGATATTATTGAAGTTTTAGATTATTTGGAAAGAGAAAAATTTATTGACGAAAATCGTTTTGCATGTATTTTCGCTGTAAGCAAGTTGCGTCAGAAGCAATGGGGACAGCGTAAAATAAAAGCGCATTTGAAAATAAAAAATATAAGTGCGGAAAATATTCAAGATGCGATAAATTCTCTTGACAGAGAAGAATATGAGGCAATACGAAACAAACTTATATCAACAAAAGGCGAAAAAATTGCTTTTGCTCACGGGTTTTGAAACTTTGTTGAGACTGTAAATTAAACTTTGTCAAGTAGAATTTTTTGTTTTGTTGAGACTGTAAATCAAATGTGGTTTTGTTTGTGAATATCAGGGTCAACGCATTAAAAATTATATAATAGTGTTAATAAGCAAGTTACACATAGAAATATTTCATAATTTAGCAAAAATCAGATTTATAAACATCTGTAAATAAGGAAATTAAAATTTTAATGCGTTGACCCTGTTGTGAATATACATACGGTTGCATTTTTCTTATGGAAGTATTACCTTTGTACCCTTTCCGGTATAAGTGCCGGAAATTCGGGATGTAGCTCAGCCCGGTAGAGTACGCGTCTGGGGGGCGTGTGGTCGCAAGTTCGAATCTTGTCATCCCGACAGAAAGGCAATGTTTGATTCTCAAATGTTGCTTTTTGTTTTTGTATCCTTTTATTGTATGTTTTTTTATGAAAAAAATAATTTTATTTGCAGCATTTATCATCGGGGCGCACTGTGGATTCGCTCAAAACAATGATGTTTCTCAACTTACAGACAGTACAGGCAATGCCGGACTGAAGCACTTATTTGCTCAGAAGAATGAAGTTCTCCAATTTACAAAAGAAAAAGCAATAGCGGCTGTTGAAGAAGCAATAGCAACTATTAAAGCAAATTATCTGTATATGTATTTTGGGTATCCGAAAGATACCGAAGCAAATATCAATCAGTTTATTGATAATATAAGTAAAGCAGCACCCGTAAGTAAAGAAAAAGGTGATAAAATTAAAAAACTTATTCTTGACAAAATTAAGCGAAAGAGTACAACAATATCAGTGTATCAAGTATTACGTTTGGATACGTGGTACGATTTGCCTGACTTTATTCTTATAATGGGGATAAATGCTGATGATATTTTATTGGATTGTTTTGACTATTCGGATTATAAGAATATATGCAGTAAATTAGAAACAGATAAAATATTTGCAAAGAAGGCATACGACTATTTAGAGACACTGTACAAAAGGATAGAACATAAGTGGGAAGTACACAATATGTTGAAAGAATACCGTCTTAATTCCATATTTAAGTATTATGGAATTACAAGAAATGAGCCATAGTCTCACTATCTTTTCCCTCAAACCTGCCGTTTAGGATTTTTAGGAAACCACCCCTTGTCAACACGCTTTTTTTGTTGAAATACTTCAAAAATACTCCAAATGCAACTTGCGCCGAATACGCCGAAACAAGTAGAGAATACAATGTTGTCGGTACACACCGAAAGTACAATACCGGCAATCCCGCCGAAAAAAAATATCAACCACGATTTTACACCTATATAATATTCCGCCTTTACAACAAGCGGATGGAAAAGCCCAATAATTACGAATGTGCAAACAGCGATAAGAATACCGGAAAGATTGTGCGTCATTAAAAAATCTATCATATCAAACACTTTTCATTTGTGGAAAAAACAGCACATCCTGAACAGAATGAGAATCAGTCATTATCATTGACAATCTGTCAATACCAATACCAAGTCCGGCTGTGGGCGGCATGCCAAATTCAAGTGCACGCAGAAAATCCTCGTCAAGCACCATTGATTCTTCATCGCCCCGCTTACCGAGTTCGAGTTGCATAGCGAAACGCTCACGCTGGTCTATCGGGTCGTTCAGTTCCGAATATGCGTTGCAAAGTTCCTTGCCATTGCAAATTGCTTCAAAACGTTCTGTCAGTCCTTCTATACTGCGGTGCTTTTTTGTCAGCGGCGACATCTCTATAGGGTAGTTGTAGATGAAAGTCGGTTGAATTAACTGCGGTTCGCATTTTTCGCCGAAAATTTCATCAATTAACTTACTCTTACCCATACTTGCATCGGTAGAAATACCGAGCGATACGGCAACTTCGCGCAATTCGGCTTCATTCATTCCGGAAATATCCACACCCGTAAAATGCTCAATTGCTTCAAACATCGTATATCGTTTCCATGGGCGTTTGAAATCAATTATATTTCCGCTTGTCCGTATTTGTGTTGTACCATGCAACGTGAGCGCAACTTTCTCTACCATTTCTTCAACAAGATCCATCATCCAGTTGTAATCTTTATACGCGACGTAAAGTTCCATTTGCGTAAATTCGGGATTATGAAACCTGTCCATACCTTCGTTGCGAAAGTCTTTTGAAAATTCAAATACGCCGTCATATCCGCCCACTATTAAACGTTTTAGATAAAGTTCGTTTGCAATGCGCAAATATAGTGTCTGGTCAAGTGTATTATGATATGTTTTAAACGGACGCGCCGCTGCACCGCCATAGAGTGGCTGCAAAATCGGCGTTTCAACTTCAAGATACCCTTTTTCGGCAAGGAAATTACGCATTGTATTTACAAGTTGCGTACGTTTTACGAACGTTTCGCGTACATCAGGATTTACAATTAAATCAAGATAGCGTTGGCGGTATCGCTGTTCGGGATCTTGAAATGCGTCAAATGTTTGTCCGTCTTTTTCTTTAACAACAGGCAAGGGTCTTAATGTTTTTGCAAGAAATGTAAACGATTCTACGTGTATGCTTATTTCGCCCATCTGTGTAACAAATACAAAGCCTGTAACGCCTATAATATCGCCAATATCGGTAAGTTTTTTAAACACCCGGTTGTAAAGAGTTTTATCCTCGTTCGGACAAATCTCATCACGTTTAATATAAAGTTGAATACGTCCGGTGCTGTCCTGCAATTCGGCAAATGAGGCGGCACCCATTATCCGGCGGCTCATCAATCGTCCTGCAATGCTCACTTTTCTGAAAGGAAACGAATCTGTCTGTTGTCCGTTTTCGCATGCCTTAACATATTCCTCTTTTGGAAATTCTTTATGTATCTGATAAGCTGTTACGTTTACTTCGTAAGTGGCGGCAGGATACGGCTCTATGCCGATTTCGCGCAACTCGTTCATTGCTGCGCGGCGGAATTGTTCCTGGTCGTTTGGAGATGATTCCTGTTTTTGTTGTGCTGTTGTGTTATTATTTTCCATAATGCTTTCTCGTCTGTTTCGCGTCCCGATTGAGAATTGATTAAAGCGTGCAACTAATAGTCTGTCATTGCTTTCAATTTTCCTGATGTCTTATTGAATTTGGGCAAATTTACGAAAAAGAAATTTGAATCCAAAGTTGTTTTGCAGGTTCTTGTCTAACGGTACATTACAGGGCTAAAGCAACATGACCATATATTTAATTGTGCATTACCACAAGTTTCTTTTTTATAGATATTCCGTTTTTGTTTGTAAAACAAAGTGTGTAGAGTCCGCTTGTCTTTAATGATACAACTTTTGTTCCCTGTAATTTAAATTTTTGAACATGTACTCCGAGTGGAGAAAAAATTTCTACCGATAATTTTTCATCTGAAGAAACGGTGACAGTTCCATAAGATGGGTTTGGATAAATTTTTATATTGTCGGCAGTATAAATGGTTTCAATTGCCGTTTCTTCGGCAAGATTATAAAAGTATGTAACATCGGCGGGGGAAAGTTCCTGATTGAAAAAACGAATTTCATCAAGTACACCGCGATAACCATAATCTCCCTCGCTAACATTCTTACGTGCGACAGTAAGATTTTGCGCTGTTGCAGAAATACCGCCTGTAAGCGATTTATAAGATGCAAGCACGCCGTTACGGTAAAGTTCGAGCGAATAGCCTGTATATTGTGCAATATAATGTACCCACGTGCTGTTTTGTAATGGCACCGTGTCGTCTAAATCGGCAATGCCGTTTGCCGTACGCACAGTCCATCGAACAGTGTGATTTGGGGTGATAATGGAAATTTTATACCTGTCTTCCCAACTGCCGTGCGAAATAATATATTGTTCGGTCGCGCTGTTTTGCGGCTTCATCCAAAACGAAACAGCAAGTTTATTTGTGAACGTTGTGTTTAATTCGGAAGTGTTTTCTATGTAGAGATACTGGCTGCTATTACCAAATTGCAGTGCGTTATTTGCTGTGCCTGAAATTCCCGGACAGGCAACTGCACCGGTATTTACTGCATTGAAATCATTGCCTGCAATATTTTTTGTACTGCCGTTTATAAAAGGGTAGTAGATAATCGGTGTGTAATAATTTTCGGCAGTAATATTTTTTACGAGAACAGTCTGCTTCGCCGTCTCACTTCCGAGAATATTTTCTACTGTTAGCGTAACGGTGTGAAGTCCGTTTTGATTTGGCAATGTCCATTGTGGCGATAACGAATCGTTCGCAAATGATAATGTGCCGCCCGATACAGTCCAATTTATTGAATAATTACTGCCGCGTACGGCAGCGGAAACAGAAACAGTTGATGATGTTTGATAAAGTCCATTTCCTGCGCCCTGTTGCAAAATTAAACTCTCAATTTCGGGTGCAATAAATGTCGCGGCAAGTACCGTTATCCATTCGCTCGAAGCAGTGTCGGAAGCGTCTGTTGCGATACAGTGTAAAACATGACTGCCCTCTGTTTGCGGTTTATAATAAAAGGTGTTGTTCGTGCTGTTGCCAACGAGCGCATCGTTTGCATACCATCTGTAATTTACGTTATCACCGTTTTCAGTGCGGCAGGTAAGCAGTACACTGTCGCCGATTTGGACTGTATTGTTTTCTGCCGTAAGAGAAACCACACGCAGTGAATTTTGATAATTATATCCGTAGTGATAATCAAGCACGCCGCCATTTTCAACAGAAAGTATTCGTCCGTTTATTTTCCAAATTCCACCGGCGGGATATAACGTTAAGAGCATAATATTGTCGGGACTGACGGTAATTGTTGTGCTTCCCGAAACAGATGTTTTTACTTTTGTTTCCTGTATTGCGTCGTAAATATCATAAGTGCCTGCGGGCAGTGTTATTGTAACTGTTTTTGCTGTATTATGTGGATTATAATACAGATACGATTGATACTGTGTCATTGATGGCGAAAAATCAGTTTTATTCATATTGATTTGCAGTATTCCCTCAACATCTGTTGTGTCTATAACTGCTGCAAGATAGCCAACACTTGAGCCGCTGTAAAGTGAAAGATTTGTTGCAGCCCAATTTCCGCCTAAAGCATCGCCCATAGCGAGAGGACGTATTCCTCCCCAGTTTTCTTTTATTGACTCATAAGGTATGCAGGAGTTTAAGTCGTACTGATTAGACCACGCGAGCGATGTACTTTCACTATTGGCAGCCGGCAAAAAATTCGGATAGAAAAATCTGCTTGCACTTGATAGATTTAACATCCATTTTGCAATAGCACGCGCATAACGTTTATCGTATTTTGGCAAAGGGGCAAGAGCGGCGGCATGTTGAAATCCGTTCATCACAAAAGCATAGTCGTTGTTACCGTCATTCGCTTCCCCGATAAGTCCCGACATTTCGTATCCATTCCAGTTTCCTTTAATAATTCCCCAACCGCGCAGAGTTCCATTACCGGCAGAAAACGTCCAGTTTAAAAATTTATCAATATCATAATTTGTTCCTTCAACAGCGTTCATACGCGCCGCTGTAATAATTCCGTAAGGTAATTGAATTTCGTAGGATGGATTTGATTGCCATTCATTCAGAAATCCGAGCGCAAGTTCAGCCCCTTGCCTGAATGGAATACTGTCTGTGGCAAGGTATGCCTGATATAAAAGCCATGCAATAGAGCCGGCAGTTTCCGGCTCGGGAACACTTGTGGAATTTGGAGTATTTGTAATTAAGTCGTATGCTCTGTAATTCATATTCGGAAAAGTCCAATTTTTAATATTACCGCCAAGATTAAAGACAACGCCAAGTTCACGTTTTGCAATTGTTTTCATTTGTTCTGTGAAATCATTGTCGGCATTAGGGTATAAGTAGCGCATTTGATAGAAAAATATATTCGGCATTATTTCATACCACCAATCGCCGCCTGTGCCTGCAGAATAGTTGTTAAGATAAACATTTTGTCCGTTTGCACGATTAAAATAATCTTTTATTTTAACGACATAATTATTTCCGTTCTGATTCGTTTTATCAACTCTGTTTAACGATGCTCCGACTATTGAAGGTATAATATTTATTGCCTCTGCCTGCTCACTGTGCGAATTACTGCCAACGTATGTATCCATACGGATATTTTTTATTTCGGAGTAATTTACACCGTTTCCGGTGTTGATTTTTGTAAGCGGCAGGTGAGTTCCGCTTGCATTTAAATTATAAACAAAATTATCGTAATCAAGCGTTACTTTTTTCCAGTTGCGCATAATGTAATTCGGCGGAATATTCGGCATTGCTTCTATGCGCGGAATATTTATTTGTTCCGCATTTGACACGGCAAAAAACATCGCCGAAATGATAAAGATAAATTGTTTCATAAGTTTTGTATTTTTTCCAAATTTGTTAATACTCGTTTCATGGCGAAATTAATTGCAAAATTCCGGAAAAAGGTCTTTATTTTTTGCAAAAAAGTGTCTTTTTTGTGCATATCCCCTATAGATTTCACTAATAAAAAGCCTGACACTCATTAGACCTCTGTCAGTCAAGATGGGGATGTTCAACAGACTTTTAAGTTTTGGAGTTTCCGTGTTTGGTGCGTTGAGGGTGATGAGTTTGAGAGCTTATAAAGAATTTGAAAGGTGTAAACAATCGTGTTTGGTGTGTTGAAATATACTTAAACAATTTCCTCAATCTCAAATTGCGCTCCGCCGAGAAACATTACTGTAAGATACCGAACATCCGTTCTATCCTTGAACATAGCCGACTCTTTGTATCGTTTAATCTGCGTTAGAGCCTCTGCTTTTTTGGCTGATATCAGCGTGCTGTTGCCCATGTCTTTTTCCTTGATATATTTTACTTCCCAAACCCATTCGTAGTCCGTGTCGGGGAAACGGTTGCCGCGTTTTAAATAGATGTCTGAATATCCGCCGTTATTTTCCATTTCAGATATTGGAAAGTAATAATTGCTTTGGAATAATATGCCGAGCATTAACAA
>JAIRNR010000005.1 GCA_031257915.1 Bacteroidales bacterium | reverse complement strand
GGCAAATTTACGTAAATAAAATTTAATTTTTCCGATATAACACGAGCTGTCTTTATATCGCATAATTTCACGCGGTATATATAATCGCCGGTTGTTCTCATTTCTTTCGGAACGAAATTTAAAATACCGATAACGTATATCTTTTTCAACTTATAATCCCACTTACCTTTTTTACCCTGTTGCTGAATCAGAAAAGAACTGTAGTAAATAGAGCGGTCTAAAAAATAATCCTGAGGGATATGCTGCATTTCAAGCAAGATATGTTCACCTTTTTCGTTTTTACAGTAAACATCAAAAACTGCACGGCGGTCTTCTTTCGTTTTGCCAAGCCGTTCGGAGTTTAGTTCCTGTACTCTTTTGATTTTCTCTTTTCCATCCAATAGTTCATTCAAGAAATGAATAAGAAATCGTTTTTTACGAAAAATAAATTTGAATCCGAAATCATTTAACAGGTTCATGTAAACCTCTGTTTGTTTTGTCGTTTTTGCTTTCGTTTTGTTTGTTTTTGTTTTGTTTGCTTTCATTTTGTTTGTTTTCGTTTTGTTTGTTTTCGTTTTGTTTGCTTTCGTTTTGTTTGCTTTCGTTTTGTCTGCTTTCGTTTTGTTTGCTTTCGTTTTGTTTGCTTTCGTTTTGTTTGCTTTCGTTTTGTTTGCCTTCGTTTTGTTTGTTTTAGTTATGATCGTTTCCTTTACTTTTGCTTTCGTTGTGATTGTTTCCTTTGTTTTCGTTTTCATAATAATTATTGTGTTCTAAAATTGCTGTAAAGAACGGTTACATTCAATATCTTTGTACGTTCCGTCTTTTAAAGCGGCAGCAAAAATAATATATGCAATTGAAATCACCAAATTATTCGTGTTAAAAATTCTTAACCGTTAACATTTGTTAAGAGATTTTAATAAAAATTTATTAAATCCGGCATTTTAGACCTCAATATGGTGATAAAAAACAGACAATTTAAATGTGTTAGCCCTGGTAACTTTGCAAAAAAATACTAAATTTGAGTATTTACAGATTAGATATTTGTCAACAAAGAAAAAAGATTATATACTACAGTTTGAAAAGATATTTTTTACACATAGCCTACAATGGTGCGCAGTTTTGCGGATGGCAGCGGCAACGGAATGCTGTTAGTGTGCAGCAGGTGCTTGAAGAGGCACTTTCGGTTTTGTTGCGGGCTTCGGTTTCTGTTGTTGGGTGCGGGAGAACTGACGCGGGAGTTAATGCGGGTAAATATTTTGCTCATTTTGATATGGATTTGGGGTTTGCTGATGGTGTTGTTATGAATGGCATTGGTTCAAATAAACTTCAAGGTCGCAATGAGGTCGGTAATATTGCCGATGGTACTGTTGCTGCTACGAATGGCGGCTGTGCAAATGCCGCGGGTTCTGCGTGTGGTGTTGCTGATGGTACTGTTGCGGCTGTGAGTAGCATTGCTTCAAATCAACTTCAAGGTCGTAATGAGATCGGTAATATTGCTGATGGTACTGTTGCTGCTACGAATGGCGGCTGTGCAAATGCCGCAGGTTCTGCTTGTGGTGTTGCTGATGGTACTGTTGCTGCTGTGAATGGCGGCTGTGCAAATGCCGCGGGTTCTGCGTGTGGTGTTGCTGATGGTACTGTTGCTGCTGTGAGTGGCATTGGTTCAAATAAACTTCAAGGTCATAATGAGGTCGGTAATATTGCCGATGGTACTGTTGCTGCTGTGAATGGCGGCTGTGCAAATGCCGCGGGTTCTGCGTGTGGTGTTGCCGATGGTACTGTTGCTGCTGTGAGTAGCATTGGCTCAAATAAACTTCAAGGTCATAATGAGGTAGATAATATTACCGATGCTGTGAATGGTATTTGCGGCAAAAAATTTCTATATAAATTAAATGCCATATTACCAAAAGAAATTGTCGTTTATAAAATTTACGAAGTGCCGAACGATATGCACGCACGTTTTTCGGCTGTGTCGCGCACCTATAAATATTATATTCATACTGCTAAAAATCCTTTTCTGAATGATTTCAGTTGTTTTATTCCTTTTACACCCGATATTGAGGCGATAAATAAAGCATGTGAATGGCTGATAACACAAAAAGATTTTACTTCGTTTGCAAAACTTCATACTGATAATAAAACGAATTTGTGCGATTTGACAAGAGCGGACATAATTGCGTGCGGTGACAGTTTGGGCGGCGGCGGCGGCGTGGCGGTTTCTGACGGTCGTTACATTTTTACGTTTACCGCAAACAGGTTTTTACGCAATATGGTGCGGGCAATGGTGGGAACGTTGCTTGAGGTGGGCAGCGGAAGAATATCGTTTGAACAGTTGCAGGAAATTGTTGCTGCCAAAAACCGCCACGCCGCCGCCGCTTCTGTTCCTGCAAACGCGTTGTTTCTAACTGATGTAAGATATGGTTGATTTTGTGTGAAGTTTGACACTTAAACTGATGGTCAGTTTTGCAGTTATTGATGTATGTAATTTTAGTTGGTGATATAAGAGTGGTGGGCGGGAGCAGATGTTTTGCAGTTATTGATGTATGTAATTTTAGTTGGTGATATAAGAGTGGTGGGCGGGAGCAGATGTTTTGCAGTTATTGATGTATGTAATTTTAGTTGGTGGTATAAGAGTGGTGGACAGGAGCAGATGTTTTGCAGTTATTGATGTATATAATTTTAGTTGGTGATATAAGAGTGGTGGACAGGAGCAGATGTTTTGCAGTTATTGACGTATGTAATTTTAGTTGGTGATATAAGAGTGGTGGGCGGGAGCAGATGTTTTGCAGTTATTGACGTATATAATTTTAATAAGATAATAATGAGAATAATCAGTGGAATTTATAAAGGAAGGCGGTTTGAAGCACCGCAGATAATTCCTGTGCGTCCTACTACCGATATGGCGAGAGAGGCACTGTTTAGCATTTTAAACTCGCAGCGCGATATTGACGGTTCTGCTGTGCTTGATTTATTTGCGGGTATTGGCAGTATTTCATTAGAATTTTTATCGCGCGGGGCTTCTTCCGTAACAGCGATAGATATGAACAGCGAATGTCTTTCATTTATCCGCTCTGTTGCCGATAAATGGGGAGCTGAAGGACTTACATTGCAGCGTCAGGATGCTTTTGCATACCCTGGAAATACTAATAAAAAGTTTGATATTATCTTTGCCGACCCACCATATCAGGCACCGAATATAGCCGAAATACCCGATATAATTTTTAAAAGTAAGATCCTGAATGATAATGGAATCTTTGTTCTCGAACATTCAAAAAAGTACGACTTCTCCGGTATAGCACAGTTTAAAGAAGTGCGCAGATATGGTAAAATACATTTTTCGTTTTTTGTTAATGTTGACTGATTGCAACAATTCAAACAAGCAGCAATACTCCGCAAAAGACAAAGGCGATGACACTTTTAATTGCTTTTAACCATAAAAATTGTTTACGCGATTCTGCGAGCAGGATTAACGAAGTATGTCCGTCCTGAACAATAGTATTTGCGAGAAAAATACAAAACGGAACGGTTGAAGAAATCCACATTTGCGCAAAAATAAAGTGCGGACCCGATTGCGGAATCCACCCAATAGCAATAGCAATTAAAAGTATATAAAAAATATGCAATGGGCTACTGTCTATCCACGCTTTTAAATCAAAATAATGAAGCAAAAATTCAAAAACATAAAACGTACCGACAGTCCAGAGAAATACAGGTAAAAAATGTTTTTTTATTACATGTCCCCAAAGATGGGCAATAACGAAATGCTTTTTGTTGTGAGCGGATATATGGTCCGCTTCGTGTATATGAATATGTTTTGCGGAATATGTATGAAAATTGTGGAAAAAATGTATCCTGTCAATAAAAAAACCTGCTATAAAACCCATTAAAAGGAGTGCAGGCATAAGCCATATAAGTTGAAAGGGCATTATGGGAATCATGCGGAACATATCGTCGCCAAGTGCGGTAAAAGACGCTACGAGCAGAGCAGCGAAAGAAACTGTGCCATGAGTGTAAAGACTTACCGCAGTCAGTCCGCCTGCACAGCCTGGAATAAAACCGAGAATACCTGTAAATAACATTTGAATTGCCGGCATCTTTTTTATTGTGCAGTGTTTGTGCCGCTTGTGGCGTGTTCGCCAAAGTTGAATATATTCCAGCGTCATCATAATAACCATTACAATAGAGGTTATTTCAATTGCTTCATATAAAGGACCTAAATAATTCATAACGTTCGTATGTGCCGCTTTTAAACAGGGGCAAGTATTAAAATTTTATTTTTGTTACAGATATTGCACTTTTAAGTTATCAGCAAAAAGTTATCATTACCTTTGTAATACATGGAATGATATGCGTGTATTTTTATATCTTTTAACAAATCTGTTTCTCTCGCTTTTCCGCATAAAAATACTGCAATCGCACCTATATCCAAGCCAAGTTTATTAAGGGTATAAAGGAAATAGTACAGTATATCGCTTTTGCGTTTGTACTGAAATGTATTTATAAAAATCAATTTGTTTGATTTTCTTACAAGAAGTTCAAACACATTATCGCAGACATGCACAAGTACATTTGTCGTAAAATGGCTTTTTTCCGGCAAAGCGAATATTTTTTTAATAAGTACGGAATAAACACTTCTATACTTTGCTTTACTGTATGGTATTGATATTGCGGCGGGATATACGGGATCTATTGCAGATACTGCCATTGCTTTTATCTGTGGTATTTTTTCAGTGAAGACAGTGCTGTTTTTACTCTGAGGAAAAAGAACTTTCAAGTATTTTTCTTTCTCATTAAAGTATTTTACCGGAATAAGCGTTGCCTCATAGTCAAGAACAGTGTATATTACATTCTTATATTTTAATGATGGTGATATGATTTTTTCCGTAATCTGCAATTTTGATAAATTGTCTATAAGTTGATTTATTGCCGTATTTCCGGTGTTCATCGGCGGGAATATATAATTGCAAACAGCAAGAATTTTTTTCGTCTTGATTGACATTACCGATAAAAAAATACGTTCGCAGTCAAATGCCATGTTTAGCGTGAGGTCGGACATGTAATAATCTCCGATGTCTTGGTCTATATGTCTATATGTGCAAATCAAATGTTTAAATGGTTTATTATGATTTTGGTATTTGTGGATTGTTTTATTTTATCGGCAAATATTTCGGCGCAATATACGCTACGGTGTCTGCCTCCTGTGCAGCCGAAATTTACTTGCAAATGTGTAAAACCGCGTTGTCGGTACGCTTCTATTGCGGGCAATACAATGGCTGCGGCGCGTTGAATAAACTCCGTAACTTCAGGTATTGCTGCGAGAAAATCAATTACGTATGTATCTTTTCCTGTCAGTTGTTTATACTGTTGCTGTCTTCCGGGGTTGGGCAGATAGCGGCAGTCGAATATAAAGCCGCCGCCGTTGCCGGCAGGGTCGGACGGCAGAGGGTTACGGTAGGAGAAACTCTGTACCGTTATTGTTAACGGAGAGACTGTACAAAACACTGCTTCTGTTTGTGTTGCAGTCGGTGTTTGAGCGAAGGTCGCGGAAGCGGGGGACTGACCACAGGCAGAGGGTGTGCCTGAAATTCGCTTGCTTTCGTTTATCGCGGAAGCAGGGGGTTGACTGCAGGCAAAGGGCGTGCTTGAAGTTCGCTTGCTTTCGTTTATCGCGGAAGCAGGGGTTTGACTGCAGGCAGGGGACGTGCTTGAAATTCGTCTGCTTTCGTTTATCGCAAAAGCGGGGGTCTGACCGTGGGCAAAGGGCGTGCTTGAAATTCGCTTGCTTTCGTTTATCGCAGAAGCAGGGGTCTGACTGCAGGCAGAGGGCGTGCTTGAAATTCGTGCGCTTTCGTTCATTGAAGAAGCGGGGGTTTTACCGCAAGGGGAGATTTCCCTCCCATAAAAATTAACAATACGGTGGATTTCGGGTATATCGAGCGGGTGTTTTTCAAGTATGTTCGCCAGATTACGCATAGCGTACGGAATACTGTCAATAAACAGATGTTTATGTTCATAAAATCCGCGGTAGCCGTAACCGCCGATTGCCTGTAAAATGCGAAGAATGGCAAAACAGTAGAACGTTTTTTTAAAATCGCTTTGCTTCGCTGCTTCGTCGGGATAATTCTCCTGCAATTTTTCGCAGTAATAATCAAGCATTTGAGTGCGAAATTCGTCAGAGAGGTTTGCTTGCGCGTTATATAAAAGTGAAGTGAGGTCATATTGAAGTGCACCTTGTCGTCCGCCTTGAAAATCAATGTAATAAAGTGTATTATCTTTAATCATTATATTTCTGGTCTGGAAGTCGCGGTACAGAAAGTAGCCGCTTGGAATGTTGTCGTTGAGAAGTTTTATAAGCGTATTAAAATCGTTTTCGAGAGCCGTTTCGTTAAACGAAGTGTGGGTGAGATGCAAGAACATGTATTTGAAATAGTTCATGTCCCACAGCATCGCCTGTTTATCGAACTTTGGGGTAGGGAAAGCGTGTGTGTAGTTGAAATTTTTGCCGCCTTCAATTTGAATTTTTAACAGGTCGGTGATTGCCTGTTTGTACAGTGTGCGGATTTTTTCAGTCGGTGTGTATGAGTTTGCGGCGGTGGTTGCTTTATCTTTTTCTATCAGGGAAAAAAAGGTTGTGTCGCCTAAATCTTCAACGAAATAAATTTCCTGTTGCAAGGCGGAAGCGTACAGTATTTCCGGAATTGGTATGCTTTTTGACAGTAGTTGTTTACTGTAATCAAGGTAGGCGCGATTTTCCGCGATATTGGTATTATAGACAGCAATAACACTGTTTCTATCCCACTTAATGCGGTAATATTTGCGGTTTGAGCCGGATTGAGGTAACAGTTCCACCATATAAACACAAATTTACTTAATTTTGCAACAATAAAAAATATGAATTTTATGATCAAAAAAATTACTGCTGCGGTTTTGCTCTGTTTTATGCTGTTAGGCGTATCGGCGCAAACAAAAAGTGTTGATTTGGATAATTTCCGTTGCACGTTAAGATACCGCACAGTGCCGGAGCGTCCTTTGAAGCCCATTGTGGCAAATTATTTTTGCATGTTCAAATGCAGTCCGTGGTTGCAAGGCGAAATAGGGACTTCGCGCGTTATGGATGCCATGGAGATT
Organism: Bacteroidales bacterium; assembly: GCA_031257915.1. Lineage (GTDB taxonomy): Bacteria > Bacteroidota > Bacteroidia > Bacteroidales > P3 > JAIRNR01. The sequence continues at coordinate 20,592 of JAIRNR010000005.1, read as the reverse complement.
ACCGGCTTGGAAAAGGTCTATACGCCAATGGAAGCTGATATTTACTATCAGATTGATATGTCGGATTTGCGTATTGTTAAAAACTGGATTAGCGAGCGCAAAAGCAAACGTAAAGGTAAAGTGACTTTTTATTACCGTGCCGAAGCAGAATATACGTTTTCGGCATCCTGTTCGGTTATTCGCCCTGACGATTACGCAACAAACGGTAGCGATATTCTCTTTCGTGAAACTGTTCTCGGTGGTGCAATCGGAACTGTGTCAAAAGAGGTTCAAGTGTGGAGTTATCACAGTAATGAGTTTAACAGCCGCAAGGATGCCGAAAATTTTTGGAATAAAAATAGAGTAATTATTGTGCGCGGACTTATTGTGGAACATGTTGCGAAAGCGGTTAGAAGTTCTAATCTCAGGTTGTCTAAAATATTTGGTTTTCCGGATGTCCAAACATCATTTAATCTTATTATTACTGACGAAAATAAGCATTACGAAAATGATGTATTTCGCGCGAATACCGAGAGGGTTAAAAATATTTTGCAAAGTATGACGCCCGACCGTGGTTTTGATATTGCGGATTTTTCGCGTGAGACAGATTATTATTTATCGGTTGTTGACAGATATAATGATTTGAAACATAAGGCGGATATTCGTCTTCGTCATGCGGCACTTCATAATCTTTTTTCTATTTATTATTGGGCAGATGATATGGAAAATGCTGCGAAATATGCACAGTTGCTTCTGCGGAACGGTTTTGAAAAGAACAAGGCAGAAGCGGATTTGCGGCTTATTTCCGCAACGGAAAATGAGTTTCGCCGCAGTGGTATTGCTACGAGGCATTTTTCTGTTTATGATTTATATTCTTACGATGGACATGGTAATGACAGTAGGTATGACCCGCGCGGGCAAACAGGTACGTACCTGAACAATGGCTATTATGACGGTTATGGGCAGGGGTGGCATGACGGATACAGGGACAGGTATCGTAACGAACATGGATATGGCGGCGGACATTACGGTGGGTATTATGATGATAGAGACAGGCATGGCAGTGGGCATGGTGATGGTCGTGGTCATGGTCATGGTGATGATGGGCATGGTGATGGTCGTGGTAATGATGGGCATGGTAGCGGACATGGTGATGGTCGTGGTAATGATGGGCATGGTAACGGACATGGTGATGGTCGTGGTAATGGTGGGCATGGTGATAACAGGCAGGATGACGGCGGACGTAATGACCACTATTACGAAGGTAGCCGTAATGGTACAGGTAATGGCAGTGTTGGCAGTAGCGGCAACACCGCAATACAACGTCCGACGCAAAGTAACAGAGTTGGTAGTGTTGCGGCTCCGCAGAGTACGAACGGCAGTCAGAGTAGCAGTCAGAGTGGCAGCAGTACGGTGACGCCGAGTACGAGTGGCAGTCAGGGCGGTAGCAGTACGGTGACGCCGAGTACGGGTGGCAGTAAGGTTAATAGTGGCACCGCAATACAACGTCCTACGCAAAGTAGCAGGGTTGGTAGTGTTGCGGCTCCGCAGAGTACGGGCGGCAGTCAAAGCGGCGGCAGTACGGTGACGCCGAGTACAAGTGGCAGTAAGGTTAATAGTGGCACCGCAATACAACGTCCGACACAAAGCAAGGTCAGCGATGTTGCAACTCCGCATAGTACGGGCGGCAGTCATAGTAGCGGCAGTCAAAGCGGCAACAGTACGGTGACGCCGAGTACAGGTAGCAGTAAGGTTAATAGCGGCACCGCGACACAACGTCCGACACAAAGCAGGGTCGGTAATGTTGCAACCCCGCAGAGTACGGGCGGCAGTCATAGTAGCAGCAGTCAAAGCGGCAACAGTACGGTGACGCCGAGTACGAGTGGCAGTAAGGTTAATAGTGGCACCGCGATACAACGTCCGACACAAAGCAAGGTCGGTAATGTTGCAACTCCGCAGAGTAAGGTTAACAGTCAAAGCAACAGCGGTGCTACGGCATCAGGTACAGGCAGCAGCCAGAGTGACAAAGATAAGCAGCAGTCCGGCAATGGTAACAACAGCACTGAAAAGGACGACAGTAAACCAACAACTAACCAGCCGGCAAGCAAACCGAACGTATCTCGTCCCACCCGCAGTCAATAAGTTTTGAAAAGATAATGAAAACAATAGAATTTACATAGAAAAAAATTGAAAAATTAAAGAAACTCATACTTGGATTAAACGTTTATTATGAAGAAAAAAAATAATCCTGTTATGATAACAAATAAGTGAATATTACGAATACAAAATGTAAAATTATTGATTTATTTGCAGGAATTGGCAGAAAATATCGTTTCTTCACTTTCGTCCGATAGAATTGTTATTATTTGCAAGGATGTCGAAGAAAAAATTATTGTTTCACTGCTAAATCAGACAGGTTGGAAATCGAAAATTCAAACTATTGTTACGGAAAATGATTTGTTGAATTGGTACGAAAAAGCATTAAGAGGAAAATATTCTAAAGAATTGGGCGAAAATGTTTTACAAAACTTAATTGACGAAATTAGCATAGAATTTCCTGCAACTGATATAACAGAATTTTCAAAATTTTTAAAACAGCGAAAGTATGATAACTTAGATGATATATTGTGGAAATAATACAGCTAACAATCAAAAAAAACAATGACAGAAAAATATACTCCGCAGGAAATAGAGGATAAATGGTACGCTTACTGGCTCGCCAATAAATGTTTTCATTCAGAGCCGGACGGCAGGGAACCGTTTTGTATGGTTATCCCTCCGCCGAATGTTACAGGCATTTTGCATATGGGACACATGCTTAACAATACAATTCAGGATGTGTTGGCACGCCGCGCCCGTCTGCAAGGTAAAAATGTCTGCTGGGTGCCGGGAACAGACCACGCTTCTATTGCTACGGAAGCGAAAGTTGTTGCACTTCTTAAATCAAAAGGAATTGAAAAGCGCGACCTTTCTCGTGAGGAATTTCTTAAACACGCTATGGAGTGGAAAGATAAACACGGAGGCATAATTCTTGAACAACTTAAAAAACTTGGTGCTTCGTGTGATTGGGACAGAACTAATTTCACAATGGACACGCACTATTACGAAAGCGTGATAGAAGTATTTTGCGACTTGTACGAAAAAGGGCTTATCTACCGTGACGTACGTATGGTAAACTGGGATCCGCAGGCGCAAACCTCTCTTTCCGATGAAGAAGTGGTTTTTAAGGAAATACACGGTAAACTTTTCTATTTGAAATATATCGTTGAAGGCGGCAGCGCAAACGGCGTTGCGGGAAAAGACTATCTGCTCGTAGCCACAACTCGTCCCGAGACAATTATGGGAGATATAGCGGTTTGCGTACATCCTGACGACGAACGTTACAAACATCTTACAGGCAAAAAGGTTATTGTTCCCCTTGTGGGACGTGCCGTACCTGTTATTGCCGACGAGTATGTGGACAAAGAGTTCGGTACCGGTGCATTAAAAATCACTCCGGCTCATGATATAAACGACTATCGAATCGGCATGAAATATAATCTGCCTGTAATAGATATTTTTAATGATAACGGCACTGTCAGCGAGCAATCCGCACTTTATATCGGCATGGACAGATTTGATGTGAGAAAACAAATTGTGAAAGACCTTGCAGTGGCGGATTTGCTCGAAAAAGAGGAAGATTATACAAATAATGTCGGATTTTCCGAACGTACCGATGCTGTAATTGAACCTAAACTTTCTATGCAATGGTTTCTGAAGATGAAAGATATTGCACGTCCGGCACTTGAAGCAGTAGAAAATGATACGATAAAATTTCATCCGGCAAAATTTAAAAATATGTATCGCCACTGGATGGAGAACGTTAAAGACTGGTGCGTATCGCGTCAGCTTTGGTGGGGGCAGCGTATTCCTGCGTATTATTTGCCCGATGGCTCTTGCATTGTCGGACGTACGCTTGACGAGGCGTTGGAACGCGCACATTCTAAATTTCCCGATTTGCGTGCAGAGGATCTAAAACAGGATGAGGATGTTCTTGACACATGGTTTTCATCATGGCTGTGGCCGATTGCCGTATTTGACGGTATTCGTCATCCCGACAATAAAGATGTAAATTATTATTATCCCACGAATGACCTTGTTACGGCACCTGAGATTATTTTTTTCTGGGTTGCGCGAATGATTATTGCAGGGTTGTTGTATCGCAATGAAATTCCATTTAAAAATGTTTATTTTACGGGTATTGTACGTGATAAACAAGGGCGTAAAATGAGTAAACAGCTTGGCAATTCACCCGACCCGATAGACCTTATAAACAAATATGGCGCAGATGGCGTACGTGTTGGGTTATTGCTTACTTCGCCTGCCGGTAATGATTTACCGTTTGACGAAAGTATTTGCGAACAGGGCAGAAATTTCAGCAATAAAATCTGGAACGCGCTGAAACTTGTTAAAGGATGGAATATTGATAACAGTGCAACGCAGAGAATAGAGGCAGGGATTGCCGCAAAATGGTTTGCTGCAAAACTTCGCAAAGAAACGGAAGCAATAGAGGAACATTTTGCAAAGTACCGTCTGAATGACGCTCTGATGAGTGTATATAAACTTATATGGGATGATTTTTGTTCATGGTATCTTGAAATGATAAAGCCTGCTTATGGTTCGCCGATAGACGGCACAACGTACAGGCAGGTATGCGGATTTTTTGAAACGTTAATGAAAATCCTGCATCCGTTTATGCCGTTTTTGACAGAAGAAATTTGGCATGAAACAGGCGAGGCATGCGTCAGCGGCAGTAGCAAAAGTAACAGGGATGGCAAAACCATTATGACACAGATTTTGCAGACAGAAAAAGTGAGCGAAGAAGATGAAAAATTACTGTTGCGTTTTGAAAATGCTATGGAAGTGATAATGGCGATACGTGCTATGCGCAACGAAAAAAATATTCCGCAAAAAACGCCTGTTTCTATCAGTATTCGTGAATATGACGGTGATAATGCGGATAATAATCTGTCGGAATTTTATCCCCTGATAAAAAAACTTTGCAACCTTGAAACTTTAGAAAATACAGGTAAATCGCCCGATGAAACAATACCGTTCAGAGCAGGAAAAACAGAACTCTTTTTACATTCGGACGGTGCGGTAAATAAGGAAGAAACGCTTGCCAAAGCGAAGAAAGATCTTATTTACAATGAGGGATTTTTGGCAGCGGTAACAAAAAAGTTAAGTAACGAAAAATTTGTACAAAACGCCCCGATAGCAGTTCTTGAGATAGAACGGAAAAAGCAGGCGGATGCGGAAGGAAAAATTGCAATGTTAAAAGCGCAGATTGCGAGTTTGTCGGCGTAAGTTACGATGGTTTTTTCTAATATAAAAATCGTATATTCGCGAAGAAAAAGATACAGTTATGAATAATAAACCCGATCTTTCGTTTTGGAAAATCTGGAATCTGTCATTCGGATTTTTCGGTGTGCAGATTGCATACGCACTGCAAAGTGCCAATATCAGCCGTATATTCGCAACACTCGGCGCAGACCCTCACAATCTAAGTTACTTTTGGATTATTCCGCCACTGCTCGGTATTATTGTGCAGCCGATAGTCGGTGTCGCGTCCGACCGTACATGGACACGCTTAGGACGGCGTATTCCGTATCTATTTGTCGGTGCTTTTGTCGCAATTTTAGTAATGTGTCTGCTTCCGAATGCAGGCAGTTTTGCACTGTCAATAGGCGCGGCAATGATATTCGGTCTTGTATCGCTTATATTTCTTGATACGTCTATCAATATGGCAATGCAGCCGTTTAAGATGCTTGTCGGCGACATGGTAAACGAAAAGCAGAAGGGTTTTGCGTATTCGATACAAAGTTTTCTTTGCAATGCAGGCTCGCTTGTCGGTTATTTATTTCCGATTATTTTTACGTGGTGGGGTATTTCCAATATAGCGGAAGCAGGTGTTGTTCCCGACTCTGTAATATGGTCGTTCTATATTGGTGCCGCGATACTTATTTTATGCGTACTTTACACCGTGTTTACTGTGCGTGAAATGCCGCCTGCGGAGTATGCAAAGTTTCATGGCATTGAAGAAAAGCCTGTTGTAAAGGAAACATCGAATGTTATTAAACTTCTCGGCAAAGCACCGAAAGTATTTTGGACAGTGGGACTTGTGCAGTTTTTCTGTTGGATGGCATTTATGTATATGTGGACATATACAAACGGAGCCATTGCCGATAGAATTTGGGGAACTGTCGATACTGCTTCGGCAAATTATCAGGCAGCGGGCAACTGGGTAGGTGTGTTGTTTGCGGTGCAGGCGATTGGCTCTGTACTGTGGGCATTGCTGATACCGCGCTTCCGTTCGCATAAAACGGCGTACATCGTTTCACTTTTGCTTGGTGCAGCCGGATTTATTTCAACGTTTTTTGTTCCCTCCGAGTGTATATTGTTCGGTTATGCAGTAAACGGCAAATATATTCTTTTCGTTTCTTACTTTTTCATTGGCTGTGCCTGGGCTGCAATGCTTGCACTTCCTTTTACTCTCCTTACAAACGCGCTTAAAGGCACAAGCAAAATGGGAACTTATCTCGGACTGTTTAACGGAACAATTTGTATCCCTCAAATAGTTGCGGCACTGCTTGGCGGCTCGTTGCTTTATTTAGTCGGCGGCTCTCAGGTGTTAATGCTTGTATTGGCAGGTGTATTCCTTGTGCTTGGCGCGTGTTCGGTATTGTTGATTAAAACTGCAAAGAATTAAGACAGCAATGCAAGCACTTTTTCAACAGTAAGTTCCGCAAAGGAATCAATAACCAAATCGGCGGCGGAAAGGGCGGTACGGGGCATAACGCTAGTGATGGCAATAACTTTTGCGCCTGCGCGTTTACCTGCAGTAACACCACTTATGGCATCTTCAAAAACAATGCAGTTATGAGGGTTACGCTCAAGTGCAGAGGCGCACTTGATAAAACACTCAGGGTCGGGTTTACCTCGTGAAACCATGCTGCTATCAACAATTGCACTAAAATAACTGCGGATATTCAAACCGTCAAGTACAAAATCAATATTTTCGCGAATAGCAGATGAGGCGACACCTGTTGCAATGCCGACTGTATGAAATTGTTCTAAAAGTGGTTGCAATCCGTCTGCGAGTGCAAGGTGCGGACGATATACATCGCGGTAAATCGCCTCTTTTTCCTCGCCGAGTTCAGTCGTCCGACTGTCGGTCAAATTATCTCCGAAAATAAAACGCATAACAGCTTCATTCGTTCTTCCGTTACATAAATTTAAAAAATCTTTTTCGTCAATATGCGCGATATTATGCTTTTTATAAAAGATACGAAACGCTTCCAAATGATATGGCAGATTATTAACGAGTGTGCCGTCCATATCAAAAATAAGTCCGATTTCAGAGATATTCATTGAAGTAAAATTTATTGTAAAGTACTAAAATCCAAATAACTTTCTTAAAAAATATCGAGGCTTCTCCCAAACACATCGGGGAAACAGACGCCAAAAAAATACAAGTAATGCGTAACGGTGGTCAATAATTTTTATACGGCGGCGGTGGTTGACGGCTTTGACGATAGAACACGCCACTTTTTGCGGCTTCATTTTCATAGGGTAATAATGCCCTTCGTCAAGCAGAGCGGTGTCCACAAATCCGGGACGGATGTCGGTAATTTGAATGGGAATTTTTTCCAGATACGCTAATTGTGCGAGGGCTTGCAGATATGTATTCTGAAATTTTTTTGTTGCGGAATAGGATGGGGCAGTACCTATACCTTTTGTACCTGCGATGGAAGATATTGCGGCAATATGTCCGTTGCCCTGCTTTCTGAAATAACGATATGCTGCAGTAATAACCCTCGTAAAACCGACACCGTTCGTTTCGAGCGTTTGCAATTCTATCGTTTCGTCCAACGCTGCATTTTGCTTACCAATACCGGAAGAGAGAAAGAATAAATCCATTCCGCCCATTTCGGAAATAAGTTCGTTGATTTTAAACGGTGCGTCCGCACTTGTTACATCAAGAGATTTTATATGGACAGATGGGATTTCCTGCTGTAATTCCAACAATTTATTTTCGCGTCTGCCGGCTGCTCCGACAATCCAACCCTGTTTTGCGAGCAATAACGCAACTTCTTTTCCAATGCCCGATGTGGCACCTATAACAATAGCTCGTTTCATATAATTATAATTTTTACACCCACAGCCGAGTTTGGTCGTTTTAAATAATCATTGTCTCGGGTGCAGGCTTTTCACAGTTCGTTTCGTAATGCAAAGTTAATATAATAAACAATGCGGACAAAGACAGGATATTTCGTAAATTTGTAAAAAACAAATAACAATATGCAAGTAAAAAGAATCGGACTTGTTGCCCATGACGGTCAAAAGAGAAATCTCACGGAATGGGTTGAATGGAACAGGGAAGTCCTTACTAAATACGATCTTGTCTGTACAGGAACAACAGGAAAAATTATTAAGGATGCATTATCCAAATGTGTAGAAAAAGAATATTTTGATGAGCACTTTACTATATTAAAATCAGGTCCCCTTGGCGGTGACCAGCAACTTGGCTCAATGATTGTAAATGGCGATATTCAGTTGCTTATTTTCTTCTGGGATCCAATGGAAAGTCAGCCGCACGATGTTGATGTAAAGGCATTGCTGCGTATTACGACTATGTACAATGTTCCTGCGGCGTGTAACCGCTCAACGGCGGATTTTTTAATTTCGTCGCCGCTTCTTAAAGAAGAGTACGAATGTAAACAGGAAGATTTTTCGGCTTATATCCATAGAAACATATAACGCAAATAGAGCGTAATAATTATGAAAGTTCCGGCACTGGCAAAGCAAACCGCCATTTACGGCATCCCGTCAATAGTCGGGCGATTGCTGAACTTTTTGCTTGTACCCTTATATACCTACGTTTTTTTGCCTGAACAATACGGTATTGTTACCGAATTTTATGCTTACACCGCGTTCGCACTCGTGATACTGACCTGTGGAATGGAAACGACGTTTTTCCGTTTTATGCAAAAAGCCGATGCAAACCGCGTTTACAGCACAGGAGTTTGGAGTTTATTCGGGACATCGCTTGTGTTTTTATCGGTAATACTGATATTGCGTGTACCGATTGCGGCATTCTTTAATTATCCGCACGCTGATAAATTTATTGTATGGTTTGCGTTAATTTTATTTGCGGATGTGATGTCGTCACTTCCGTTTTGCTTATTAAGGCAAGAAAATCGTGCGTTTAGATTTGCGCTTTTGCGTACCGTAAATATTGCGCTGAACATCGGGTTGAACTTGATTTTTATACTTTTGTTGCCGCGTATTATTGACGGTTTTGTACCGGATATAAAGTACATTTTTCTGTCAAATTTAATCGCAAGCGGGGCAACTCTGTTAATGCTTGCGCCGGAGTTAAAACGTTTGCGGTTTACTTTCGATACGAAATTATGGCGTTCGATGATGGTTTATACTTTACCTGTTATGGTGTGGGGATTAGCGGGGATTATTGACAGTACATTTGATAAAGTGCTTTTTCGTTCGCTTATTTCAGACGAATCAAATGCCATATACCAGCTCGGTATTTACGGTGCGTGTGCAAAACTTGCGGTAATAATGAATCTTTGCGTACAGGCATTTCGCTATGCGGCGGAGCCGTACTTTTTCAAAAAATCAAAAGACAGCGATGCTAAGGAAACGTATGCTCGTGTGATGGATTATTTTGTTATGGCATGTTGCGCAGTTTTTCTCGGCTGTTCACTGTTCTTAAATGAGTTGATGTTTCTCGTAGGACGTTCATACCGCGAGGGAGCAGATGTTGTTCCTATATTGTTGATGGCAAATTTATTTTTGGGAATATTTTACAATTTGTCCGTATGGTATAAGATTACCGATAAAACACGTATCGGTGCGGTAATTGCGGTGATTGGTTCCGCACTTTCAATAGGATTGAATGTGTTGCTTATCCCGCTTTTCGGTTATCATGGTGCTGCGTGGGCTGCATTTGTCTGTTATTTTGCAATTGCGGCAATCTCTTATTTTGTGGGGCAAAAGCATTATCCTGTAAAATATCCATGGCACCGTATTTTTGGTTATTTGGGATTGGCGGTGATGTTGTATGCTGTGAAAATGCTGTTGCCTGTGCAGAGTTTGTGGTGCAGTATAACGGTTTCGGGAGTACTTCTTGCCGCTTATTTTGGAGTTATTGTAATAAGAGTAAAGAAATTCTATTAACTTTGTGATATGGAATCAGACGGTTTACTAAATCTATTTATTCGTTCGGTCTTTATTGATAATATGATTTTTGCCTATTTTTTGGGGATGTGTTCCTATTTGGCAATCTCAAAGGATGTAAAGGCATCTTTCGGACTTGGTATTGCCGTATTTGCGGTAATGGTTGTTACTGTCCCCCTGAATTATCTTATCAATAAATATTTGCTCAAAGAGGGCGCGTTATCGTGGCTGTCCCTGCAATTTGCAGATATTGATTTGAGCTTTCTTTCGCTTATAATGTTTATTGCTCTTGTGGCGGCAGTAGTACAGATTCTTGAGATGTTTATAGAGAAAATGTCACCATCATTATATTCCGCACTTGGTATATTCTTACCGCTTATTGCCGTAAATTGCGCTATTCTCGGAGCATCTCTGTTTATGCAGGAAAGGGGATATACGAGTATTGTCGAAGCAACTGTATTTGCCGCAGGGTCGGGCTTTGGATGGTTGCTTGCAATAGTGGGTATAGCCGCAATAAGAGAAAAATTACGTTACGCGAATATTCCCGCTCCCTTGCGGGGACTCGGAATTGCTTTTATTATCACAGGACTTATGGGCATTTCCTTTATGGCGTTCTTGGGAATAAGACTGTAAAATCATAAATTCCTGATTTACAGATAATACAATCTTTTTTAACTAAAATCGCACTTTCTTTTGTGCGATTTTTAACTAAAATCGCACTTTTGTTTGTGCGATTTTTAACTAAAATTGCACTTTTGTTTGTGCGATTTTTGTATATTTGTAAAAAATATAATAAATTATGGATACTTTAATAAAGCAGTTTAAGGATTTTTTATCGCTTACAACGCTTGATTTTAAGCGGTATTTATACGATGATGTGGCGTGGAACAGCCGAATGATTGGAATTGTGGGGGCGCGTGGAGTTGGCAAAACAACCATGATGTTGCAATATATCAAAGAAAATCTTGATGCCGATACATCTTTGTATGTTTCCGCAGACGACATTTATTTCGGTAATTATACATTACTTGAGCTTGCCGAAGAGTTTGTTAAAAAAGGCGGGAAGCATTTATTTATAGACGAGGTACACAAATATCAGAGATGGTCGCAATCGCTCAAATCAATTTATGATTATTTTCCGGAATTAAAAGTTGTTTTTACGGGTTCGTCTATTCTTGATATTCTGAAGGGAAGTGCCGATTTAAGCCGCCGTGCGTTAATATTCAAAATGCAGGGACTTTCGTTTCGCGAGTATTTGCATCTGTTTCATAATATTAAAGTAAAAAAATACTCTCTCGCAGATATTATCAAGCACAAAACAGATGATTTTCCTGTACGTCACCCGCTTCCGCTTTTTAAGGATTATCTGCAAAGGGGATATTATCCGTTCGGCACGGACGAAGTGCTGTTTCTGAGTCGTGTAAATCAGGTTGTAATTCAGACATTGGAAACAGATATTCCCATATATGCAAATTTGAATGTTACAACAGGTAAAAAACTCGGAAAATTGCTTAAAATAATTTCAAAAAGTGTTCCGTTTAAGCCGAATTTTACAAAGATAGGTGCCATGCTTGAAGCAAGCCGCAACAGTATTGACGATTATTGTTATTTTTTGGAGCAGGCGGGCTTGTTAATGCAGTTAAGGGATGTGAGCGAGGGAATTGGGCAACTTGGCAAAATTGATAAGGTATATTTGGAAAATACAAATTTAGTTTATGCTCTGTCGGAAGAAACACCAAACATGGGTAATTTGCGCGAAACAGTGTTTTTTAATCAAATGCGGGTAAATTACAAAGTATATCGTTCGGAAAAAGCCGATTTTACAATTAACGGATATACTTTTGAGGTGGGAGGAAAATCAAAAAATCAATCTCAAATACAGGGATTGAAAAAGGCATATATAGTAAAAGATGACATAGAATACGGTTATCGGAACGTTGTTCCGCTGTGGGCTTTCGGACTTAACTACTGATTTCCGCTCAATCTAACCATTACCGCCGTTGCAAGCGGTATGCAGTTCGGACTTAACTACTGATTTCCGCTCAATCTAACCTTTTCCTGCAATCTTTCAAAGACTACAAACAGTACAGGTACAACTAAGAGTTGAAATATCATACCGATAAGCATACCGCCCACTGCGCCCGCACCGATAGTATGATTACCGTTTGAACTGACGCCTGTGGAAAATACTAAAGGCAGTAAGCCTATAATCAGAGCGAACGAGGTCATCAGGATAGGACGTAAACGTGCCGCAGCACCTGCCTTTGCCGCTTCCGTCAGTGACATGCCTGCCTGTCTGCGTGCCAAAGCAAACTGCACAATTAAAACTGCATTTTTGGCAAGCAATCCGATAAGCATTATCAGCGAAATTTGCAGATAGATATTGTTGTTTAACCCCATTGCACGTGCAAAAATAAACGAGCCGCACAAACCGAACGGCAATGATAAAATTACGGCAAGCGGCAAAATATAACTTTCATATTGAATACACAGTAGCAGATATACGAACACCAAACACAGGGCAAGTACATAGCCTGCCGAATTGCCTGCCGCCTGTTCATTGCGAGTTGTACCCGAAAATTCGTAACCGTAGCCAACCGGCAAACTGCTTGCGGCGACACGTTCTATCGCAGCAATTGCATCGCCCGACGAATAACCTGCGGCAGGTTCGCCCTTTACATTGATAGCAGTATAAAGATTGAAGTGGTTGATATTTTCCGGACCATAAACACGCGATACGCTCACGAATTGCGAAACAGGCGACATTGTCGTGCCGCTGCCCGAACTGCTGCCTACACGCACATATACATTGTTCAGTGCGTCGGTATTCAGCGTTGCCGAAGGATCACCCTGAATCATTACGCGGTACAGTTTTCCGAAACGGTTGAAATTAGATACGTACATTCCGCCGAAATACCCCTGCATTACTTGCAGTACGTCGGCAGGTGAAGTCCCTGCCAGAGCGCATTTTTCAACATCAACAAGCACTTCATATTGCGGAAAATTCGGATTAAAGGCAGTACGTGCAAATTCTATTTCGGGCTGTTCAACAAGGTCGGACATGAATTTTTTTGCGACCTCGTAAAATTGCAGCAGATCCCCGCCTGTCTTATCTTGTAAGTTTATCTCAAAACCACTGCTGATACCGAAACCGGGTATCATCGGCGGTGAAAAAATCATCAGCTGTGCTTCGGAAATACTTGACAGTGTTTTTTGCAAATCGCGCCTGAAACTTTCCAAATCCTGCCCTTTTCCTTTACGCTCTTTCCAGTCCTTTAACTGAATAAACATATTGCCGTAGCATGAGCCATTGCCTGTGGCGAAGCCCGACCCTGAAATTTTTGTACGTGCAGCCACAAGCGGCATTGTACCTACAATACTGTCAATCCTGTCCATCACTTTATTTGTGTTGGACAGCGTTGTTGCGGGAGGCAAAGTAACGTTAAGATAAATAAAACCGTTGTCCTCGTTCGGAACGAGACCTTTCGGTGTTTTTTCAAGGAAAAAGAAAAGTCCGAAAATAGCAAGTGCAACCAAACCTGCCGACAAAGCCGGCTTGCGCACAAAAATTTGTACGGCATTTTTGTATTTGTCAAGTGTTATGCGAAACCCTACATTGAACGCCATACGGAAACGCTTTTCCAGTCTGCGTATTTTTGTTGGTGCTGTTGCGGCGTTATCTGCCTTTAAAAATAGCACACACAATGCAGGCGACAGAGTAAGAGCGTTTATCGCCGAGAGTACAATAGCCACTGCAAGAGTAATGCCGAATTGTGTGTAGAAAATACCTGCTGTTCCTCCGATAAACGTAACAGGGATAAATACTGCCGCCATAACGAGTGTAATAGATACTATTGCACCCGAAATTTCGTTCATTGCATCAATTGTTGCCTGTCGTGTTGATGTGTATCCCTCGTCCAATTTTGCATGTACCGCTTCTACTACTACAATAGCGTCATCAACAACAATAGCGATTGCTAAAACAAGTGCAAACAGAGTGAGCAAATTGATGGAAAATCCGAACAGATAGAGAAAGAAAAATGTACCGATAATAGCCACAGGAACGGCAATTGAAGGGATAATCGTTGAACGGAAATCCTGTAAAAAAATATATACAACAATAAATACCAGAATAAATGCTTCAAACAGCGTACTGAGTACCTTTTCAATTGAGGCAAACAGAAAATCGTTACTGTTTTGCAATGGCGTGTATGCAAGTCCTTCGGGAAAGTCGGACGCTGCGTCTTCCATTACAGCCATTACTCCCTCAATTACTTCCGTCGCATTAGTACCGGGCATTTGATACACTGCTACGGAGGCTCCCGGATGTCCCATTCCGGATGAAATAATATTGTAGTTCAGTGCGCCGAGTTCTATACGTGCAACATCTTTCAGATATAATTTTTCGCCTGTCGGCAGCGAATGAATAATAATATTTTCGTACTCCTGAGGTGTTGCAAGCCGCCCTTTGTAACGCAGAATATATTGAAATGACTGTCGTGAATTTTCGCCGAATTTTCCCGGCGCAGCATCAATGTTTTGAGCATTTAATGCTGCCGTAATATCGCTCGGCATGAGTTTGTACTGTGCCATTATATCGGGCTTCAGCCAAATTCTCACCGAATAATCGTGTCGTCCCCATGCGGTGGCTTCACCCACGCCTTTTACGCGCAATATCTGCGGCAGAATATTTATTTTGATATAATTTTCAACGAATGTTTCGTCGTAGCGATTGTTCGGACTATACACCGTGAACATTACAAGCATATTCTGATTGCGCTTGTTTGTGGTAACACCCACACGCACGACTTCTGCCGGCAGCAGATTTATTGCTCGTTGTACGCGATTCTGCACATTAACTGCCGCCATATTCGCGTCCGTTCCCTGTTTAAAAACGACATTAACACGCGCATTGCCGTCATTGCTCGCGCTTCCTGTGATGTAGTCCATATTCTCAACGCCGTTAATCGCATCTTCAAGCGGAATAACAACACTGTTCAGAATGGTAGAAGCGTCAGCTCCCGTATAAGACGTACTTACGGAGATAGTAGGCGGTGCTATGTCGGGAAATCTTTCTACAGGCAGCAAAATCAAACCAAGCAGTCCGAGAATAACAATAAATATTGATATTACCGACGACAACACCGGACGGTGAATAAATCTGTCAAGCTTCATACGTTTATAAATTTAGTATTCACTGTTCATACACGGGCAAAGGTAATCAAATTTTTGTGGCATTTTTTTCAAAAGCAGAATATTTTTCTTATATTTGTAACTCTTTGTGTCCCGACGGCGACTTTTATATAGCGGGACAAACGTTCAGTCGAAATGACCGGTTTCGGCGGTAAAAACAGATAAAATGTAAAACTATGTGTCTATGCTGTACGCCGGTCGGTAGAGCGTTGCACAGCAAAAAATTATTATGGAAAAAAAAGTAAAAAAAACAGGTATTGAGAATTTTAACTGGGATGAATTAAGCAACCGCACCATACTCAAAAATGCTGATGTGGAAACATCTGAGGAAGAAAGACGTTATGAAGAAACATTATCCTCAATCAATGACCAGGAAGTTATCGAAGGTACAGTCGTTTCAAAATCTATTCGTGAAGTAGTCGTAAATATTGGCTATAAAAGCGATGGTATTGTTCCTGTTGCGGAATTTCGTTACAATCCCGATTTGAAACCGGGCGACAAAATTGAAGTTTACGTGGAGAGTAAAGAGGACTCAAGTGGCCAGTTACTCCTTTCCCACAAAAAAGCACGTCTTCTTAAATCGTGGGACAGGGTTAACGAGGCTTACGATAGCAAAGAAATTATTACAGGCTATGTTAAGAGCCGTACAAAAGGTGGTCTTATCGTTGATGTGTTCGGCATTGAGGCATTCCTCCCCGGTTCGCAGATTGACGTTAAGCCTATTCGCGACTACGATGTATTTGTGGATAAGAATATGGAACTTCGTGTTGTGAAAATAAATCAGGAATACAAAAACGTTGTCGTTTCTCACAAGGCACTTATTGAAGATGAAATCGAAAAACAGAAGTCCGAGATTATGAGCCATCTTGAAAAAGGACAGGTTCTTGAAGGGATTGTTAAAAATATCACTTCGTATGGTGTGTTTGTAGATTTGGGCGGTGTTGATGGACTTATTCATATTACCGACCTCTCTTGGGAACGCATAACTCATCCGGAAGAAATCGTTAAACTTGACGAAAAAATCAACGTTGTTATACTTGATTTTGATGAACAGAAGAAGCGTATCGCTCTCGGTCTGAAACAACTTACGGCACATCCGTGGGATTCTCTTGACGCAAATTTGCAAAATGGCGACAAGATAAAGGGAAAAGTAGTTGTTCTTGCCGATTATGGTGCATTTGTGGAGATTATTCCGGGTGTTGAAGGACTTATCCACGTTTCTGAGATGTCATGGAGCCAGCATTTGCGTTCCGCACAGGATTTCTTAAAAGTAGGTGACGAAGTTGAGGCTGTTATCATTACCATTGACAGAGATGAAAGAAAAATTTCTTTAAGTATAAAGCGTCTTATGCCCGATCCGTGGGTGGACATAGAAACGAAATATCCTATTGGCTCAAAGCATACTGCGAAGGTTCGTAACTTTACCAACTTCGGTATTTTTGTAGAATTGGAAGAAGGTGTTGACGGGCTTGTACATATTTCCGATCTTTCATGGTCCAAAAAAATTAAACATCCTGCCGAATTTACAAAAGTGGGTGAGATAATGGATGTTATTGTTCTTTCCGTTGATTTGGAAAATCGGCGTTTGTCACTCGGTCATAAACAACTTGAAGAAAATCCATGGGATGTTTTTGAGTCAATATTCCTTGTAGGCTCCACACACGAAGGAACTGTTGTAAGTGTTAACGATAAAGGTGCGCAAGTGGATCTGCCTTACGGAGTAGTTGCCTTTTGCCCTCACCGCCACGCGATAAAAGAAGATGATTCTGTTCTGAAAACCGATGAAAAAGTTCCGTTTAAAGTTATTGAATTTAATCGCGACGGCAAAAAGATAATAGTATCGCATACGCGTACCTTCAAAGATGAACTTGAAAACGAATCCGAAAAAGAAAAGAAATCGACGGCAAGCGTAATAAAGAAAATCAATGAAGCGAACGAAAAAACTACTTTTGGTGATCTTGAAGCACTTTCTAACTTGAAAGATGCCATGGAAAAAGAAGAAAGAGAATAGGTTTTATTGAATATCGCTATCATACCGGGAATGTTGATTTATACAATGATTTAAAATTTATGCGTAAAGCGATTTTTGCAGGTACTTTCGACCCCATAACGAGAGGGCATGAAGAATTAGTTCTTCGTGCCTTATCGTTTTTTGATGAAGTCGTTGTCGCTATAGGTGAAAACCCCGAAAAAAAAACGATGTTTTCATTAGAAAAGCGGCTGAATTTTTTACGGACGGTATTCGACAGCAGTATTTGCAGCGGTAAAGTTTCTGTTGAATCGTACAGTGGTTTAACAGGTGATTTTGCACGTTTGGTCGGTGCAGGGTTTATGTTGCGTGGTGTGCGTGGGGCGGTGGACTTTGAATATGAAAAAGAACTTGCGGAGATAAATCGCACTCTTTTTCCTGATATAGAAACGGTGTTCCTTTTTTCTTCGTCTGTATTGTCCGGAGTAAGATCCTCTACTGTGCGCGAAGTGTTGCGGGCAGGGCGCGGCGGCAAGGCAGATATTTCAAAATTCGTATCGGAAAAAGTTTTGCCGCTTTTGGAATGTTAATAAATAGTCGTTTTTTTGTTAAAAAAAACTTGTCCTTTGTTCTGTTGTTATAACATAAAAGCAAGTATTTTTGAAGTGCTTAAAATGAAAACGATATTTGTATTGTATTAAGGTATGACAAAGAAAATTGTAAATAAAAAAAAGGTTGTGGCAAAAAAGCCGATAGTAAAGGCAGGTAAGGTTGTTAAAGCGGTGAAAAAAACGAATACAAATATGTCTGCCGAAGTTATTGTTAAAGCAGTTGAAAAAAAGAGTACTGCTGCAAAAAAGGCTGTTGCCAAAGTTCTGAAGACTGCGTCTGAAAGAAAAGTTGTTAAGGCGGTGAAGTCCGTAAAGCAGGTGGTGAAACCTGCTAAACAGGCAGTGAAACCTGTAAAGCAGACTGTGAAACCTGCGAAACAGGCTGCAAAACCTGTAAAGCAGAGTGCGAAACCTGTAAAGCAGACCGTAAAACCTGTGAAACAGATTGCGAAACCTGCGAAACAGAGTGCGAAACTTGTAAAGCAGACCGTAAAACTTGTAAAGCAGACTGCGGAACAGGCAGTGAAACCTGTAAAGCAGATTGCGAAACCTGCGAAACAGACTGCAAAACCTGTAAAGCAGAGTGCGAAACCTGCGAAACAGACTGCAGAACCTGTAAAACAGGCAGCGAAAAAAGCGGTAAAGTCTGTTGCAGCCACTGAAAAGCAATTGACGCCACATCCCATAATTCCACCTAAAAATTCAAAAGGGAAGTTGTGCCTTATAGTAAGTTATGAAAAACTTGAACCGAAAGTAAAAAAATTGTTTGATGTTAAGTTTGAAGATGGTTACGAGGAATTTATAGAACGGTTTACACGCAAAAACGGCGAGTATTTTTATGCCGTTCGTTTTGAAACCGACGATGCTGAGTATTTGATAAAAGTTGATGTTAATATGGATTTGGTCGGATATGAAGAAGATGATATTGTAAAAAGCGGTGGGGATGATACTGATACCGATACGGATGTCAACAGTATTGAAAACACTGTGTCTGACGACTCAAATGACGATTCTGCAGAATAAAATAAAAAAGAAATTATACATTCACAAGTTGAACAAATTGTGATAGAATTAAATTATAATCAAAATGAAAAAGAATATTACACCGAATTTGATCATTATGACGGCATTTGTAGTGATTGCAGCTGTAGCGCGTTTTTTGCCGCATCCTCCGAATTTTACACCGATTGCTGCGATGGCAATTTTTGCAGGTGCCTGTTTTACTAAAAAATATTTTGCGATGTTGCTTCCTGTAGTTGCAATGCTTGTTACCGATTCTTTTTTGGGATTCTATTCCGAAATGTGGGGTGTTTACGTTGCACTTATTTTTTCTGTAGTAATTGGTTTTACACTTCGTAGAAAAGTTACTGTTATGGGAGTGATTGGCGTGTCACTTATTTCGTCTGTGGTATTTTTTATAGTGTCTAATTTAGCAGTATGGGCTGGTGGCTTATGTGGCTATCCGCATACAATAGATGGATTAACAGAGTGTTATATAATGGCTATTCCGTTCTTCCGCAATGAGGTACTCGGAACGCTTGTATATAGCGGTCTGTTGTTCGGTATTTATGAAGTGATTGTTCGTTTTATTCCTGTTGTGCGGTAGTACGCTCACAGCGAACGCGGCGCATATCTAAAGGCAGGCGGTTGGTACTTTGTGAAGAATGCCTTTGGCAGTATTGCGGATGTTGTAGAATACGCCGGCATGCAGGTGGATATAATACCGCTACGACAATGCAACCGTAAGTGGAAAACTGTATTTAAACCGTCCGAATATGAAGAATAAATTAGTGTTTTTTTGCCTCACTCCGTTACTTTTTTTACAAAGTTTAAACGGACAGTCGTACGGACATTTATGGAAAGTAAATGATGTCTATTTTCAGAAGGATATAAAGGAACTTCTCAACAAGAACAGAGAGTATAATATTTCGCAAAAGATACAGGGGTTTAAAATTCTTATTTTTTCACAAACAGGGAACGGTTCCAAAAGTAATGCTCTTGAAGCAAAAAGCAATTTTCTTGAAATATTTTCAAATGTTCCCGCATATTTGGTTTATGAGGAGCCGTACTTTAAAGTTAAAGCAGGCAATTTCAGAACCCGAAAGAAAGCACTTGAATTTCTTCGTATAATTCAGGATGTTTACCCTAATTCTTTTATAGTTCAGGATTTTTTTGATGTTGATAATTATTTTTCCGATGACTCGAACTAAAAGTAATTGCCTTTTACACAAAAGGGGCAGTTTTAAATAGGATCACGTGTGTCAAACACAGGGTCAACGCATTAAAAATTATACAATAGTGTTAATCAGCAAGTTACACATAGAAATATTTCATAATTTGGCAAAAATCAGATTTATAAACATCTGTAAATAAGGGAATTAAAATTTTAATGCATTGACTCTGGTGTCAAACAGCGCAAGAATTTTCTAATGGACACCAATAGAAAAAGTAAGAGATAATTTGTTGGTATATATGTTATAATATTGCATTAAACCCTAACATTTCTACTTTTTACGTAATAGGTTGCATAAAATCATAAAAAACAATGACTTACAGAATTATCTTCCAATTACGTAAAATATAAAAATACGCAATATGTAATAA
>JAIRNR010000001.1 GCA_031257915.1 Bacteroidales bacterium | reverse complement strand
TGCCGCAAGGCATATACCTGTTGCGTACAGGAAATAAAGTACAAAAATTTGTTGTTATTCGCTAAAATAAAACATATTCGTAAAGGGGCAAGTTACCGCTTTGGTTGGAATCAGACTCTTTACTTCGGCATTTTCTGCAATTACGGATTAAACAGCATATCAGGACAAATTGAATGGACAGCAACATTGAATAATGATTTTTTACCTGAATTGATTACAAATTTAAATGCGTTGACCCTGGTGTTTCTTACGTTTTCGCAATCTTAAATACAAATAGGATCCGAAAATCAAAACAAGTGAAATGAGATGGATGTATTGCTTTGTGCGCGGATTGATTTTAATATCTGCCGCTCCTGCGCTTTGTCCGCGTCCGTCTTTTTCTGCATTTGCAGAAATTTTATTCTTTACGGACGGATAATCTGCCGTTCCTGCGCTTTGTCCGCGCACGTTTTGAATATTCTCAACAGGCGCACGTCCTCCGCCACTGCCGCCTCTGGGATTGAGTATCCCGCCGACCTGAATACACACAGCATGAATAAATAAAAGCGCGTATAAAACATACGACCATTTTTGCAGTTTTTTCCACTTCACGCCTCCCATACGTTTACGCACCGAATCAAATGAAGTAACCCAAAGAGGTATAAATATTATCAACAATACGATACCCAGCACAAAACTGAAATTACTTATCCATGCACCTGTTTCGTTTACGACTTTTGCCGTTTCCATGTATTCGTCATGATGGGTAAAGTATTTCAGTGCTTTGGGGAAATTGTTGCTCACCCTTATCAGAGAATGTGTAAATATTGGAAAGCCCGATATTATCGACAGTTCTTTTCGTATGGACATCAATTTATTCACCCAACTGATACGCGGATTAAGAGCACCCATGTACATGATTATGATTAACAGCGGAAATCCGAATGTTCCTGCATGTATGTAGTCCCTTATAATTCCCCCAAGGAACGGTACACGGCTGAAACCAAACGTTTCGACACCGAATATCCGCCCGATAAAAGGTATTGCAACCATAACAAACGGCAGTCCCAACACAATATAATAGACAATCGCATATTTCTTTATTGATTTTGACAGTAAAACACTTAATAAAGTAAAAGCGGTAACGCATGTAATCAGCGGCAGTGCCGAATACAAAAACTGCAATAAATCAAATAATATTTTTATCATAATATTTTAATTATAAATTGTCAGGGAATCAATTTTCCCACAGCACTTATACTTTTACATCTGACAACTACTCCCTTTGTAGCGGCAGCCGTACTTGCATTGATAGCATATATAGCGGGCTGACTTCCTTCTGTGGGAACAACCGGCATATATACTGTTCCGTTTTCAACATAAGGCGTGCTTCCGAAACTTCCGATATTCTCAATTGCCGGCAAGCCGGTTACTTCTTTGAGCGTTTTGTCGGCGGCGTTGAATATGGCAAGTCTTTTTGCATCGCCCATTGCAGCAACAGTTTCGGTAGTGTACATTTGAAGCAGGAAATAATCTTCCGAAATATACCACACTTTAAACAGATGTCTTCCTCCGGCAGCCGCCTGAATATTGAAATAATAATCGTCGAACACTTCCGTTCCCGCTTTGATGCGTATAACGCCCGACGGCTTCGTCGTCCGATTGTCGTAGCTTGATGAGAATACATAAATATTGTTCCTGTCGTCGGCGACAATATTGGAATAATACTGCGAACGGTAACGCGAACTTGCATAACTAAGTCTGTTGTCGCGTATGATTTTGGGATTTTCAAAATCCGTATTACTGTAAATAGCCACCCAGACGCTGTCGGGATAAGCGGTTACAGTAGCAGTTGTATCTGCGGCACCCTGCGCTACTCCATAAGCACTTACACCAATCGGGCAAACGGCAGTGAATAATTTACCGTTTACATCTACAATACCCGAAAAGGTAGTATATTCGCCGGTTCCGAGGAAATTTTCTGTAGAAACGGTTTTTGTTTTCAGGGTTTGGGCTTCCATGTCCAAAATGGTAAATGTTACTCCCTGTCGGATGTTTCCGGATTCGTCTTTTTTATCGGTAGCCCCAGCCGCTGCGGTTATAATATGTTTTCCATAGAAGCCGTAAGTAGTAAACCTGTTTGTGATTTCAAACTTAATGCTCCGTTCCTCAATCTGACCGTCCTTATTGATAATATAGGACGAGCCTGTTCCGGCATTTCCCTGATTATACACGAGTCGATAGAGATACTTGTTGTTATAAAACAACCATGCAGTGCCTGTTTCCGTTTCGAGACCCGAATTTACGATAGAAAGTTCGCCGCTGTCTAATTTGCCGGTTTGCAACAGATAGGACGGATTCGCTACGTCGTCGCCTGATGCGGCAATAACGTATGAGCCTTTACTATCATTATTTACAAGGTTATTGCCCTTGTCACATGAGACGGCAAAAAAAACGATTGCCGCCGCTAATACGGGAATAACTCCCTTTGCTGAAAAATTTAATTTTGTCATTTTTTTATTTATTTTGGATTAACTGTTTTTATTTTTTTCATAAAGAAATATCTTACTTTTATATAAAAACGCCCTGCCTGAATTTTGCGGTTGGATTAACTGTTTTTATTTTTTCTCATAAAGAAATATCTTACTTTTATATAAAACGCCCTGCCTGAATTTTGCGGTTGGATTAACTGTTTTTATTTTTTTTCATAAAGAAATATCTTACTTTTATATAAAACGCCCTGCCCGGCTTTTGCAGGCTGAAATTATCGTACAGTTTTGCATTTGTCAGGTTTTTACATTCGAACGCAACGTTGTACCGTCCGTTGGAAATCGTGTAAGTTAAACCCACGTCGTGCGAAAACTGCGATGGAATTACTCTTTTGCCTGACGCTCCATGCACTTCGTAATACAGCGGAAATTCGTGAACATAATTTACCGAGTAACCGAAATCAAGATTGTTTGTTTTCCAAATACAATCTTTCCACGTAAGTCCTATATCGCCATTGACGAAAAGGTATGGGATATTGGGAATCCGTGCGCCATACGTCGTACTTGCGGATGAAGCCATTGTCTGTTTTGTGTTGTCGCGGATATTCTGGTATGTTACATTCGTTCCGACCGAAACAATGTTTCCGTATGAATAGCGCAACTCCCCATTAAAACCTGTATTTCTCACATATCCGTGATTGATATGCGTGGCGGAATATTTTCCTGATACCGCTTCGGTAACTCGCCGGATATAATCTTTTGTATTGCGGAGGATAAATCCGACATCGGCAAAAATGAAATGCCGCTTGGCTATTGTTTTACCGAACGACAGATTGATATTGTAGTTGTCGCTGTTTTCCGCTTTCAGACCGCCTGAGCCGTTTTCAAGGTCTTCATCGCCGAACAGTTCGCTGTCGGTGGGCAGGCGGTATGCTTTTTCGTACGACAGTTTTGTCTGAAAACTTTTCAAGAAAAAATATGTGCCGGCAACACCGTAGCCTGTTGCCGAAAATGATTCTTCGGCAAGAAGATAACTTCTTCCGTCTTCAGACGCTTTCGGTCCTTTGCTGTATTGAAAATAGTGTTTTCCGAAAACCGAGATATTAAATATGTTCCTGTAATTAAATCTGTATGACACTCCTGTAACATTTTTGCGCGACATTTTCGGCATGGTATCAGTTGCGACAAGCGAAGCATCAAACGCTGTTGCGCGTGTATTGCGGTCGAACGCTGTAAAAACGTTATTCAGCAACAATGAGTGGTAATCGTTAATGCGGTATGCGGCATTGAAAGTCGTATTCCAGTTATTGTTATTGTATTTTGAATCCTGATAATTCTGTTCGCCGAGTTTTCCGTTATTGTATCGCGATTCGCCCCGCCAATTGTATTCATACGCAGAGGTGTCCAAGTTATGGGATATATTTCTGTTGTAATTTGCTGTCAGCGTCAAATCTAATCCTTTTGTAAAAAGATTGCGTTTCGCATATTGCAGCGAAGGCATCAAAAACATGCCGCGATTATATTTTTGTCCGTAAACTATATCCTGTCTTACGCCGTTTTGCAATTCCTTGTAAATTGCGCCGATATTCATGCTGAAAATAAGACGGTCGGCAAATTTCTTATTGACAAATCCCGCTTTGGCGATAAGCGTTTCATTGTGATATGTATCATGAAATCGTTTTATCCGTTCAATTTTACTTACGTCAATCTGCCCGTTGTCAAGGTCTTTTACCGCATTGTAGATATGGAAACTGTTGTCGGAATAATTTTGATAGGCGATAACTTCAAACAGCAATCCGTTTTTCGTAGTAATTCCGGCATTGACGGAAGTCCTGTGCGTATTAAAAGAGCCGTAGGAATATGAAACATCAACGTATGTTCTTCTTCGCTGGTTGGTAACAATATTGACCGCTCCGCCTATTGCGTCCGAACCGAAACCTACCGGCACTACGCCTTTGTATATTTCTATCCGCTCGGCAAGATGAACAGGGATATTGTTGATTTGGAAAGATGAACCCATACCTTCCATCGGAATGCCGTCAATAAAGAACTTGACATGCTTTCCGGTAAATCCGTTAAGTGAAAATTGCACGTTGGAGCCAAGTCCGCCGGATTCGCGAATTTTCACTCCCGACACTTTCTCCATAGCATGGGCTAAATCCAAAGTAGTATTCTGCAATGCCTTGGCGTCAATAGCCACCACATTGTATGCAGACTCTTTCACACGCTGTACGGGTGATTTGGCTTCAACTACCACTTCGGAAAGCTCGTTTACGGAAACCTGATTGCCGTTTTCATTTTTTACCGTATCGTAAACATCCGCCCTACAGTCCTGACGAGCGAAAACTCCGACAGGGAAAAACATGAGAACTGTTAAAATCGGAAATATAACTTGTCTGCAATCGGGAAATATAATATAGTTGGAAAATACCTTTTGCTTTATAATCATAAATAACGTTTGGGTTAACGCAGCAAAGGTAGGATGCGAAAATGAGTTTTACAATACCTAAAAATAATGTTATCGTTGCAGTCGCTTAACCATTTATTGGGATTGTATAAAAAAATTTGAAATTATTCATATTTACGAGCGTTTTTTCGTGCTTCTGCAAGCGGAGTGATATGTGTGTTTTGCTTTAAATAAGCAGCACGCATTTCGCTTTGTTTGGTTTTCACTTCCATAAGCGTTTCCTCGCGTGCGGAGAGTAATTTTTGCACAAGACGCGCTGCGCTGGAAGCGTCTCCGCTGTTTAAGACACCAACATTGTACAGTGGTGCTAATTTTACTGCTGTGTGGACGGAAGACGTTGTTGCACCACCAACAAGAAGCGGAATATTTAAATTCTCCTGCTGCATTCTTCGTGCAAGGTCTTCCATTTCGGAAAGAGAAGGAGTAATAAGTCCGCTAACGCCTACGAAGTCGGGTTTTTCACGAAACACCGCCTCTATTATGGTTTCATTATCTACCATAACACCCAAATCAATCACTTCAATATTATTACAGGCAAATACTATTGAAACAATATTTTTTCCAATATCATGAACATCTCCCTTTACTGTTGCAAGCACTATTTTCGGTTTCTTAACCGCAGCGTCTCCGCCGCCGGCAGCAGAAATTGCAGGTTGCAAAATATCTACCGCCATCCGCATAACACGCGCCGACTTCACAACTTGAGGTAAAAACATCTTCCCCTCGCCAAACATCTTACCCACTCTGTCCATTCCCTGCATTAACGGCTTTTCTATTATCTCTACCGGCGATGAATAAACGCTTAATGCTTCATTCAAATCCTGCTCTAAATACTCTGTAATACCCTGCGCCAGCGCGTATGACAAACGTTCATCAAGAGAAGAACTGCGCCACGCCGCAACAGAAGCCCCGCTATCATTTGCTGTAACGCCGCGGTATTTTTCAGCAATGGCAAGCAGTCTATCGGTCGCA
This sequence comes from Bacteroidales bacterium, assembly GCA_031257915.1. GTDB lineage: Bacteria > Bacteroidota > Bacteroidia > Bacteroidales > P3 > JAIRNR01. Next base: position 29,426 of record JAIRNR010000001.1, on the reverse strand, counting down.
TCCGCATCTTTATCAAGCACAACATCTTCAACCGCACACAGCAAAGACGGTTCTATGTCATCATAAATCTGCAACATGCCCGGATTTACAATAGCCATATCAAGCCCCGCTTTTATTGCGTGATACAGAAAAACAGAGTGCATTGCTTCGCGCACAGGATTGTTGCCGCGAAACGAAAACGACAAGTTGGAAACACCCGCCGAAGTACGCGCACCGTGCAGATTATTTTTTATCCAGCGTACCGCTTCAATAAAGTCCACCGCATAATGATTATGTTGCGCAATTCCTGTTGCAATCGCTAAAACATTAACGTCAAAAATAATATCACAGGGAGCAAAATTTGCCTTTTCAACAAGCAATTTGTACGCGCGTGAAGCAATAGAAATTTTACGTTCATAAGTATCTGCCTGCCCCTGCTCGTCAAACGCCATAACTATAACAGCCGCGCCAAGCGCGTGCAGTTCGTGCGCATGTTGTAAAAAAATGTCTTCGCCCTCTTTAAGCGAAATAGAATTTACTATCGGTTTGCCCTGTGTATTTTTTACTCCTGCTATTAACGTTTCGTAACGAGACGAATCAATCATAAACGCTGCGCGTGCAATATCCGGCTCACACTCAATAATACGCACAAATGTTTCCATTTCTGCCGTAGAATCAAGCATTGCATCGTCCATATTTATATCTATAACAGTTGCACCGTCTTCTATTTGTTTTCGTGCAATATTTGCTGCTTCGGAATATTTTTTTTCACGAATCAAGCGTGCGAATTTTGCACTGCCGGCAACGTTTGTACGTTCACCGATATAAGTAAAATTGCGCTCAGGCGATATTACGGTATCTTCCAAACCGCATACGTGCAATACTTCATCGTTAAGCGGGGGAACCGTACGCGGTTTTACATCCTTTAACGCTTCCGCTATTGCCTTTATATGCGCAGGCGTTGTCCCGCAACATCCGCCGGCAATATTTACAAGCCCTTCATCTGCCATTTTGCGCAAAATGCTTGCGGTAAATTCTGGCGTTTCGTCATATCCGCCCATCGCATTGGGCAGTCCGGCGTTCGGATAAATGCTCAAACAGGCTTGCACATCAGGAGACATCCTGCGCATAAGGGGATGAAGGTCGCTTGCTCCAAACGAACAGTTAAGCCCGAAAGACAGTGGTTTGTAAGGCGCAACAGTGGTGTAAACCGCTTCAAGAGCCTGCCCTGTGAGAATACGCCCGAACTTGTCGTTTGCGGTAACGGAAACCATTACGGGTATATCTGTTCCGCGCTGCAACTGTACCTGTTTTATTGCGTAAAGAGCTGCCTTTACATTCAGGGTATCAAAAACAGTTTCAACAAGCAGAATATCTACTCCTCCCTCTATTAGCGCGGAAACCTGCTCATTGTATGCCGAAGCGAGAGTATCGAAATCTATTGCCCGTTCGGAAGGTTTATCAACGTTAGACGCAAGTGTGAGCGATTTTGACGTTGGTCCTATGCTGCCCGCAATGTAAATTTTACGCTTTTTGCCTGCGGATGCCGCACTTGCCGCACCTGACACACCTGCCGCACCTGACACACTTACCGCACCTGACACATCTGCCGCACTTGACACACCTGCCGCACCTGACACACCTGCCGCACCTGCCGCACCTGACATACTTGACACACCTGACACACCTGACACATCTGCCGCACTTGACACACCTGCCGTACCTGACACACTTGACACACCTGCCGCACCTGACACACTTGACACATCTGCCGCACTTGCTGTTTCACGTGCAATTCGTACTGCTGCCGCAATTATTTCTCTTACATAATTTTCACATTTATATTCAGCCTGCGAAATGCGATTGGCATTAAATGTATTTGTCTCAATAATGTCAGCCCCAGCGTCAATATACTCTTGATGTACCGCACGTATTACATCCGGACATGTAAGACAAAGCAAATCATTATTGCCTTTTAACTGCACGGAATGTCCGGCAAATCTATCACCCCGAAAATTTTCTTCCGTCAGTCCGAAACGCTGCAAAGATGTACCTGTTGCGCCGTCTAAAATTAAAATCCGTCTTTTAAGTTCTTCTTTTATCATTAGTTGCAAATATACAAAAATAAACCCCCGATTATTCTTACACAATCGAGGGTTATTTTGATATTATTTTTTTGTCGTTATTCTCTTATTCGCTTTACAGTTTAAACTTTACGCCGAAGTTTAGATAAGACGCGCCGTAACCACCAATAAACTCAAGGTTTAAACCAAAATGTTCCGTAAAGTAGTAACTTGTGCCGGCAAGTAATCCACCTGCAAAACCGGCAGTTACGCCATTGTGAAAAAAGAGACCCATCCCAAGCATCGCACCGCCGTAAACTTCCCACTGCGGAACAACAACATTAAAACGATAAGTTGTACGTGCCATAAGAGGCATATAGAGCCAGCCGCCGTTAGAATAAGTTCCCCACACACCAAAGCCCAAACCGGCATAGCCGCCTATTGTGAAAGTACCTTTCCAAACTTTAGCAAGTGCATAGTCATATACGGCATTCACATTCATAAAGCCAATGTCAAGTCCCGCACGAACACCAATGATTGATTTTCCAGGTTCCGGTCCATCATATACACCTCCTGCTTTTACAGGAATAGTGGCAGCAAAAATCATTACTGCCGTGATAAATAACATAATTTTTTTCATAATTTAATTTTATTGTTTTATAATCTTATTGCAATTTGGTATTAAATATTAAAAAATTGCCCGCGAAGTTACGAAATTTTTAGAAAAATATGTTGTTATTATTTCTCAACCGAACACCAAGCCTCAATTTCTTCAACCGTTTTAGGAATACGAGGCCCCAAAACCTGCGCACCATCCTTTGTTATAAGCAGGTCATCTTCAATACGGATACCGCCGAAATCCCGATAATTTTCTATTTTGTCGTAGTTGATAAATTGGGAAAATTTAGATTGTGACTCCCATAAGTCAATAAGTGCCGGAATAAAGTAAATACCCGGCTCGTCGGTTAAAACAAAGCCCTGTGCAAGCCTGCGTCCCAAACGCAAATATGCCAAACCGAACTGCGAAGAACGCTTTATCTCATCGTCATAACCGAAAAGATTTTCGCCCATATTCTCCATATCGTGAACGTCAAGTCCCATAAAATGCCCAAGACCGTGCGGCATAAAAAGTGCGTGTGCGCCGCTCCGAACGGCTTCTTCTGTATCACCTTTCGTTAAACCCAAATCTTTCAATCCGTCAAAAATAATTTTACAGGCGTTGAGATGGTAATCACGATACGGTACGCCCGGCTTTACGGTTTCAATTGTAGCCATATTCGCTTTCAACACAATCTCGTAAATTTCTTTCTGTTTTTTTGAAAATTTTCCACCCACAGGAGTAGTGCGGGTAATATCCGAACAGTAGTGGTTATATGTTTCAGCTCCTGCATCAACAACGAGCATTCGCCCCTCACATAATTGTTCGCCGTAATGGTGATTATGCAGTGTTTCGCCATGAATACTTACAATCGGCGTAAAAGACATAGAGCCGTTGTGCGATGCGGCAATGCCCTGTAAAGCACCTGCTATCTGATATTCATAAACACCCTGTTTTGCCATGCGCATTGCCGCACCGTGCATTTGGTGGGCAATAATCATTGCATTTTCAATCTCTTCAATTTCTTCGCTGCTTTTTATTGAACGTTGCTTTACTATTGCCTTAATAAGTTCTACCGATTGCATTTCGACAATTTTACCAACAGGCACAGACAGCCACGACGCTAATTTAGCGGCAATTTCACTGCGGTAAGGATTTACAAAATGGACTTTACGTTTGCTTAAAGCCGCTTTGTGCAGCAATTCCTGCAAGTCGCCGATAGACCCTGTGCGCGTTATCCCTGTGCTTTCCGCCTGCTGTTCAACTTTCGGCAGATGTCCCATCCATATAATATCATCCATTGTAAGGTCATCGGCGTAAAGCCAGTCGGTGTCGGAATCAACATCAATAACACCTGCCATACCGGGTGTTTTCAAACCAAAAAAATAGAGAAAATTACTGTCTTGACGAAAAGGATAGGGGTTGCCTGCATAATTTGCAGCAGCCTCGTTGTTGGCGGGGAAAACAATAAGTCCTTTTTCAATATCTTTGCGCAATTGCGCACGTCGTTCGCTGTAAGTCTTTTTGTAGAACATAAATTATGATTATAAACAAATGCAAAGATAATACTTTCGGGTTTAATCTGCAAAACCAAATTCCCCAAATTTACACATACAATTTATCCGGTATTTTTCCAGCGGAATGTTTGTATCAAGTGTCTTACATCATCCTGAATCATCTTAATCACAGGGGATAGCGAATCATTGTTGGGACGGGATTTCACATAAAATGCGCCACGCACAAATTGATGCACACTGTCGGTCAAATAAAACTGCATTGTAGATGCAACATCGCGTCCTTTGAGATAAAATACCGTTCCAAATACGCGGTTATCAAAGTCGCTGTAAAAAATTTGTTCAATACCTGTTGATTTTGCAAGATGTTTTTCTACAAAAAAAAGTGTTGAGGCAATATTTGAATCGAGAAGTATGCCGCTGTTATAACTTAAATATATTGTTGAGTTTTGCGCGGGAAATTCAAGGTCTATCCAATGTTTTTCCATATTGGAAACGATATGCGAATATCCGGGGTATTCAAATGTGTAGGGATACGGCATTGAGTCGAATATTTGATAGTCTTTGGATTCGGGTAATTCAATCCGCATATATGCCCTCGGCTTGGGCGTATAATTATTGTTACATGCCGTGAGTGTAAGACATGCAATAAATATTGCAATATTTACAAAATTATATTTCAACACTACGCACTATTTTTGTTCCGTTAGCGAGATTAAAAAGAAAAAAGTAACGACCGTTTTCAAACTCGTCAACAGTAATATTTCCTGTAAAAATACCGTCTATAGAATAAATTGCTTTTAATAAATGTCCGTTGCCTGTATAAATTTCAATACTTGTAATATCATCGTTAAACTCGGAATCTACCCTTTCTGTTTCCGAATTTCTATCTGAAGGCGTGGATAAATACACTTCCTGACATTGAAACAGAACACGCATTGTATTAAGTAATATGGGCTTAATTTCTTTGACCGTTGCTTCAGGCTCTATGCCGAGAATAAGCCACAAAGAACCGCTTTTATCAGTATTTGCATAAAACGGCTTTGCATAATTTTGCATTTGTTGTGAACGATATAAGGCTGTACCTGATGTTCCGGATGAGGGATAGATAATTCCCAATATCTCTAAATCCCTACTGTCGTAGCCGATTTTTCCTTTTTGAAAATTCGCTTCTGCCAAAGGTAAGTCAAAAGTTATCGGTTGATGATTAAGGGCGCCCGCTTTTACGTATATGGGACCATTTTGCAAAGATGATAAAAATTGTACGTTAAAAATTATACCGTATGTTGAATTGGGTTTTAATCCTGTGAATTGACGATAGACGTAAAGGAATGTCTTTTTATTTTTACTTTTTCCTTCAAACAAAATTGCATAATTGCCTTTACTGTTATCTATCTCTTTCCATTCTATTTTTACAACACCGTCATCGACAACAGATGAAGGGACACCTGTATAACCCGCTGTCCAGGAATCATCGCCATGCCTGAATGTTGTGTTGTAACTCTGCGCATGAACAGATATTGTAAATGATAAAACAGCAACAAGAATGAATTGCTTTGAAAACAGGTATATATTTTGCAATTGCGCAAATATATTCATCATTTATTCCTCCATTGCCGCGAGCTTTTCAGCATTTTCGGCAAGTTGTAAAGCGTCAATAATATCTTGAATATCGCCGTCCATAAACGCACTGAGCGAATAAACGGTGTAATTTATTCTGTGGTCTGTAACGCGGCTTTGCGGATAATTATAGGTGCGGATTTTTGCAGAGCGGTCGCCTGTAGAAACCATTGTTTTACGCTTTTTGGAAATTTCATCAAGATATTTTTGATATTCCATTTCATATATGCGTGTGCGCAAAACTTTTAATGCTTTATCGTAATTTTTTATCTGCGACTTTTCATCCTGAATTGCAACTACAATTCCTGTTGGAATATGCGTAAGGCGAACAGCCGAATATGTCGTGTTTACAGACTGTCCTCCGGGACCGGACGAACAGTAAGTATCTTTGCGAATATCACTTTGTTTCAATTCCACATCAAACTCATCTGCTTCAGGCAAAACAGCCACAGAAGCGGCAGAAGTGTGTACACGTCCCTGTGTCTCCGTTTCGGGAACACGCTGCACCCGATGGACCCCCGATTCATATTTTAATAAACCGTAAACACCGTTGCCTATAACATTAAAAATAATTTCCTTATATCCGCCCGCAGTACCTTCGGTGTAATCAACAACTTCTATTTTCCATTTGCGGTTTTCACAATAACGCATGTACATACGGTTAAGGTCGCCTGCAAAAATAGATGCCTCATCGCCGCCTGTTCCTGCACGTATTTCTACAATAGCATTTTTGGAGTCCTGCGGGTCGGCAGGAATAAGCATTATGCGGATTTTTTCCTCCAAAACATCTTTTTTTTCAGTTAAGGCAGATAATTCCTCTTTTGCCATATCGCGAAATTCAGCATCTTTTTCCGTTTCCAAAACAGTACGCGCACTGCTGATATTATTGACAAGCGTGCGATATTCTTTGTATTGCTCAATAATCGGCTGTAAATCCTTGTAATCCTTACTGAGTTTTATGTAACGCTTCATATCGCTCATTACGTCGGGCTCGTTCATCTCCCTTTCAATGTCAAGATACTTTTTATGTATGGCTTCAAGTTTTTGTAGCATCACCGCGAAATTATCAACTTTCCTGCATCAATTTTTCTATAGTTTTCAAAAATCTGATACATATAAACACCTGCTTCCAACCGGCGAACATCAAGCAGATTATCTGCCGGCGCATATAAGTTTTTATTCAAAACACAGTGTCCGTTTTGTGCAAAAAGTTGCATGGAAACATTTTTTGCTTCGTACGGAATACGCACCGTAACAAATCCTGATGTCGGATTGGGAAAAATAAGAATATCCGTTTTCTTTTCGCTCTGTCGTACTTTAACATTAACAATGCCGTCATTCTGCGCCAAAACAATATCGGCACTAAAAAGGATAAAAAGAGAAAAAATAAAAACAAAAATTTTAATCATAACAATATATAAATTTGCCTTGTGTGCTTTCAACTGTAAGCGTTTTATTCGGTGCATCTTCGCAATGACCGATAACTTTCGCTTCCAAATCAAAGAACTGGCATATTTTAAGAATGTCTTCAACAATGTTTTCTTTAACATAAATTTCCATTCTGTGACCCATATTGAATGTTGAATACATTTCTTCCCAAAGTGTGCCGCTTTCCTGCTGAATAAGCGAAAATACGGGAGGAATGGAAAACAGATTGTCTTTTATGATATGTATATTTTTTACGAACTCAAGTACTTTTGTTTGTCCGCCTCCGCTGCAATGAACAACGCCGTGCAACGACGGACGGAAATTTTCAAGTATGGATTTTAATACGGGCGCATAAGTGCGAGCCGGCGAAAGCAGCAATTGCCCGATGTTAAGACCGTCAACGCCGGAGGGGTCGGTAAGATTTTTTGAACCGGAAAATACGAGTTCGTTCGGAATTTGGCTGTCGTAAGTTTCGGGATATTTTTCGGCATAGCCTTTACTTAAAACATCATGACGCGCGGAAGCAAAACCTGTGCTGCCTATGCCGCTGTTATATACTTTTTCGTAACGGGTTTTTCCGAATGAAGCGAGTCCGATAATGACATCGCCCGGTTGAATACGTCCGCAAGTGAGAACATCGTTGCGTTTAATGCGTGTGCTTAAAGTGGAATCGACAAGAATTGTTTTTACAACATCACCAATGTCGTGCGTTTCGCCGCCTGCATGTGAAATATGTATTTTTTCCTCACCCATTGCCTGAATAAATTCCTGTGTGCCTGAAATAATTTCAGCGATAACTTCACCCGGAATACGAAAGCGGTTACGTTTAATTGCTGTTGTGAGCAGGAAATTATCTGTTGCACCGGTGCAAACCATATCGTCGATACTCATAACGATAGCATCCTGTGCGATGCCTCTCCACACGGAAATATCACCTGTTTCTTTCCAGTAAAGATATGCAAGAACTGCTTTCGTTCCGGCACCGTTATTGTGCATAATATTGCAGTAAGAGGGTCCGAACAAGTTTTTTTTAGAGTCGGTTAATACATCGGGAATAACTTTACAAAACGACAGGGGATAAAGTCCCATATCATAATTCTGCACTGCATTCTTGATGTCGATTTTAGAAGTCGACACGCCTCTTTGTTCATACTTTGACATTGTTTAAATTGTTTGTGTTATTATTATAATTTATTCTTCACGCGGCTTTAAAATTTTCCGCCGTAAATTCTTTAAAAATTATCCCGACCGCAAATTTACTCATATTTCACGAAGTTTTGGCGTTTTTGATTAAAGAATTTGATTCGGTTCTTGTGTATTCCGGTATTTGGCAGAATAATTGTATTCCGATAGAAAAACCCAACCCCTACAACTCAACAACAATCTCCTGCGCCGCCTTATCAACACTGTACTTTCCGATAAGCGACATAATTGCTTTGTTTAAAACAATATCGGCAGGCAATTCGTCTGCGGTTGTCAGTTCTACCTCGTATAAGTAAAATTGCTCAATACGAATATCACTCAGTGTAACCTTTTGTCCGGCTAAGATTTCGCCGTCCTCATTCATCGCCTTTTCCTTATTCTTAAAGTTATTCTTTCCGAGCTTTCCAAGTTGCAATAAACGCAAGCAGGCATTAGTGCTTATAACTCCTGTTTTTGCTTTTTCCATTAGTACGGCACGCAAACCCACTCCATTTATAATAACATCAAATTCGGGATTTTTGTCCGGATTTTCGGTATAAGGAATTTTATTAAGATTTTCATTACTTCCAAGTGAAGCAAACACAGATTTATTGCCGTCAGAGGGTATAAAATCATCCCGCAAGACACTAAATTCCGTACGGCGGTTAAGCTGATGTGCCTGCTCCTGACGGTTTTTGTCGGAAAGACTGCTTATATACTCCTCATTGAGTACAACACCGCTGTCAAACCCCGATACGGATATTGCAAGCATACGTGGAACACGCGCCCCATAACCCTTTGCAATAAGGCGTTCGGGATGTATTCCGCGCTCAATCAAATAATCAACTACCGCCTGTGCGCGAAGCTGCGACAGTGAATCGTTGCCTATCGCAATCGGGCGAATATCGGTATGAGATGCAAGCTCTATAATAAGACGCGGATTTTTTTCAAGCAAAGTAATCAATCCTATAAGAGAATCCTGATACTGCTCCTGCAAATCCCACTTGCCCACAGCATAAAGAATTTCGGGCAATGTAACTGCTCCTTTCGGCACAGGTTGCAGAGTGAAGTTGCGTACAAAATCCTTGCTCTGCGTAAGACCAACCGTTGTTTCAGTCGCTTCGGCTTCTAAAAAATCTTTTTTCTCTACTGTCATTGAATAAGTCGTAGAGGGCTTCACCTGACGATTGTCAAACTTATAAAATCCTTTTGAGTTTGTTCGTGTATGAACAAACATCCCGTCAGAACCTATAAGAGAAACAACAGCATCGGAAATCGGCTGCATGCTTTCGTCATTTTTTACCGTTCCTGCAATACTGAAAAGCAAGTCGGGCAGGTAAAATGAATAAATATCATCCATCCCTTTACCACCGGCACGATTAGATGAAAAAAAACCTTTATTTTGCCCGCTAAAAAAACATATTCCGAAATCGTCGGAATTTGTATTTATCGGATAATCGAGGTGCGTTACATTGCAAAATCCGCTATCGGTAAGGGACGCACTGAATATATCAAATCCGCCGAGGGAGTTATGACCGAGAGATGAAAAATATAAAAGCGTATCGTTGCGCAGGAATGGATATGACTCTTTGTCCTTTGTGTTTACACATGCACCCAAATTTTCCGGCTCGCCGAAAGATGTGCCGTTGCCGCTTGCTTTCCATATATCCAAATCGCCGTAACCGCCTGCTTTATTTGAGGCAAAGTAAAGTGTGTTACCGTCGGGAGTAATATACGGATGAATAAAATCCGATACAGAATCGCCGCCTATAATTACATCTTCGGGTTTCGACCATTCGGCACCGTCAAATTTTGACATTTTTATAATACAGCGTCCGTCTTTCTTCTTCTCATTTGAACAAAACGTAAAATATGAAGTATTGCCGTTATCAATGAATACAGCATCACTTTCGCTGTATTTGGTGCTGATATTTTCATTCTTATCAATTTTTTCAGGCGTACTCCACTCACCTTTTGCATCCTGCTTACAAATAAAAATGTCGGAAAAACGCTGCCCGCTCCATTCATCTATTTTTTTACCTGTAACACCTGCTCTGGTAGAAGTAAACGCAATAACATTTTCTTCGTCCGTAACATAACGCGGACTCCATTCGCTTTCGCGCATGTTTATCTTCCTTACGTTTTCTACTTCGTAGCGTGTGGGTTTCTCTATTGCTTCCATTCCGATAACCCCCGCTGCGCGTCCGTTTATTGCAACAGTATCATCGGGAATATACTCTAAATAAAAATCAAAATTTTCAATTGCATCTGCGAAAAAACCAAGTGAAAGTTGCAACCGCGCCGTTTGCAGATATACAGACGGATCCTGCACGTAATAACGTGCTTTAACGGCACGCTTATACTGACTTATGGCTTTACTGTACTGTCCGCTGTTACGATATGCTTCCGCTATTTGATAAAGCACATAACTTTGCCTTTCGCGGTCTGATTTTTTCAGTTTCGCAAACGCTTTTTGATACGCTGTAACAGCCGTATTGTAACGTTGATACTTAAATGCCGTATCTGCTTTTCTCAAAATTTTATTCTGAGAAAGGAGTGTATATGGAATACATGCTAACAGCAAAATAAGCATTAACGCTCGTTTCATCATGCGGATATATTATGCTTTGGATATTTTTTTTGCCTCACTCTTTTTTGACATATCATAAGCAACAGGAGCAGCAACAAAAATTGACGAATATGTACCCAAAGCAATACCAATCATAATACAAAATGTAAATCCGCGAATTACTTCACCACCGAAGATAAACATTGCAAGTACAACAACAAAGGTCGTACCGAACGTATTAACAGTACGCGGTAATGTTTCATTCATACCCAAATTCATTTTTTCCATCAGACTGCGTTTCGGATACAAGTGCATATTCTCGCGAATACGGTCAAAAATAATAACCGTATCATTAACGCTCCAGCCGATAATTGTGAGGATTGCCGCTATAAAATGCTGGTCCACATCAAGTGAGAACGGAAGTATTCCCCAAAACAGAGAAAACACGCCCATCGTTACAATTGTATCGTGAATAAGCGATATGGCGCAACTGACACCGTATTGCCATCTTTTGAAGCGAATAAAAATATAAAGGAATATGCCTATAATAGATATTAAAACGGCTATAAACGCACCACGTGTAATATCCGTTGCAACGGTAGGTCCTACAACTTCATAACTCAATACACCAAGCATTTTTCCGTCCTGTGCTTTTGAAAATTCATCATACGTGGGAACTTCTCTGAAAAATCGAGTAACGCCGTTATAAAGACGATTGCTTATATCCTGTTCTACCTCGTCGCCGGTTTCGTTAATTTTGTATTTTGTCGTGATTTTTACCTGATTTGAAGGTCCGAATGTTTTTACTTCCGGTTCGTCGCCGTCTAACGCTTCGGCAACGTAAGTACGAACTTCATCTGTTCTGACAACATTATCAAAACGCACAACATAAGTACGTCCGCCGCTGAAATCAATTCCGTAACTGAATCCGCGAGTAAATATTGAAGCAAGAGCCGCAACCGTTAATACAATAGAAACCGTATAGTTTAAAAATCGTTTTTCAATAAACGGAAATCTCACCTTTGCTAAGAAATTCTGAGAAAATTTATGGCTGAAACTGATTGACTTATTACGTTTGAAAATTGCAAGCATAATAAGGCGGGAAATAAATATTGCTGTGAATAGAGATGTCAAAATACCGATAGACAGCGTTGTTGCAAAACCTTGAATGGGACCTGTTCCGAAATAAAGCAGAATAATACCTACAAGGAGTGTTGTAACGTTACTGTCAATAATGGCAGACATTGCATGTTTATACCCGTCATCGACAGCCATGCGAATACCTTTACCGGCGCGAAGTTCTTCTTTTATGCGCTCAAATATAAGAACGTTGGCGTCAACAGCCATACCGAGCGTGAGAACAATACCTGCGATACCGGGTAAAGTTAATACCGCACCCAAAGATGTAAGAACACCGAAAAGAAAGAATATATTTACGAGTAATGCGAGATTGGCAATAAGTCCCGCACGATTGTAGAAAACAAACATGTAAATAAGAATAAGAAGGAATGCAAGCAGGAACGATGTTAAACTGCTGCTGATTGCTTCCTGTCCCAAAGACGGTCCGACAACTGCTTCCTGTACAATTCTTGCAGGTGCGGGAAGTTTTCCTGCTTTTAGTACGTTCGCCAGGTCCTTACCCTCTTCAACGGAAAAAACGCCTGTAATTGATGAACGTCCGCCGCTGATTTCGTTATTTACTGTGGGCCATGAATAAGCCATATTATCCATTACTATAGCAACCGACTTTCCGATATTTGCACCTGTAAGGTTTTTCCATATACGCGCACCCTCTGTGTTCATACTCATGGAAATTTCAACACCGCCGTTTTGCTGATAATCCTGACGCGCGTCCGTAATAACATCGCCGCCAAGCGGTGCGCGTCCGTCCCGCGTTGTAATTTTAAGGGCGATAAGAGTGTAAATATCCGTATTGGGCTGTACGGGTTTTACCGACCAGACAAATTTTACATTGCGTGGAAATTTGCTTTTTGCCAATTCAAGCAATCTGTTAACTTCCGGTATATCTTTTTCGCGCGAATAACCAACAACAGGACCTGTACGTTTATTTAAATCCTCACCCTGATAAATAGAGGGCATCATAATTGAAAACAGCGGGTTGTTTTCTCTGAACTGTGCTTCGTCAAGAGCATTATTCTGTGACGAACTGTCGGTTGTACCTGCAAGACGGCTAAGAAGGTCGTCCGTACTGCTGTCGGATACTGTTACATCCTTTACTGCAATCTGTTTTGTTGTGTCGGCTTGTTTTTCCAAACGAACTGCCGATACGAGATAATCGTTTGCCTGTTGAACGGCAGGGATAATTTCAGTAAATTCGTACGTTTCCCAGAATTCAAGTTGAGCCGTTCCCTGTAATAATTTACGTACGCGCTCAGGGTCTTTTACACCCGGAAGTTCCACAAGAATACGTTCCGTCTGACCAAGTTTTTGAACATTTGGCTGTGTTACACCGAATTTGTCAATACGCTGGCGCAAAATTTGATATGTTCTGTCAAATGCACTGTTTGTTTCATTTTTGATTGCTCTTATAACTTCCGTATTCGTAGAATGAGGGTTAATGTCTTTCATCGCATAACTGAAAACGGACGCCATTGATGCATTTTTGTCTTTTTCATCCCAGACGGTGGCGAATATATCAACAAAATTACTGTTTGCTTCCACTTTGTGACGCTGAACCGCATCTGCCATAACGCTGTTGAAAAACACATCGTTGCTGTAGCCGGAAAGAGCCCGAACAACATCGGAAGTAGATACTTCCATAAGCACATTCATACCGCCGCGCAGGTCAAGACCAAGATTTAATTCTCTTGCTTTGCACTCTTTGTAGGTATATTTCCGAATACCTATGTTGTAAACGACCTCATTACCTACGGAATCAATGAAATAACGGTTACGAACCGTAATAATCGAATCGTGATAATAATTTGTTCTTAATTTGTCACCCTGCCCAAGTTCTTCGGCTATTTGTTTGGCAACAGGTGCATTGGCATAATCTTCTGCCTTTTGGTCTATACGGTTGGCAAAGAACGTGAACGACAATTGATAGACGCATATAAGAGCAAACAGAATAGCGAAAAATTTAATAACTCCTTTGTTTTGCATAATAAATATTGATTTGTTTATTTTATTGCAGACGACTTCGTCAGCATGTAAGTAACCTTGTCGTTTTTACAAGGGTGCAAATATACTAAAATTCGCTCAAAGGATGACTTATAAATTTTTTTTCCAATTTGTTTTATTTCTTTTCCATCTTTACAATTGGCAATTTTAGCTTGTTCATATTTACAGTACACACCTACTTAACAATCTTAACAGTCTCACCCCCCAATCTGAACAGATAAATGCCCTCGCCCAATGCGGAAGTTTTAATTGTGTTTTCTCCGGCACTTACATCCACCGTAAGCACTGCCTTACCCATAAGGTCGTAAATAATTGCCTTGCCTTCACTTTCCGTATTTACGGTAATATAATCAACAAACGGATTCGGATAAACACGGACGTTGCGAATATTTCGGGCTTTTGCAACAGGACTGTTACCTGTGCTTACAGCCATTTTTACCTGTAATTTGTCCATGCAGAAATAAGTTGACGTGTTTACCATACCATAAGACATATCAGGCGATTCCATCGTAAAATATAAACCGTAAACCAAGCCGAGTCCCGATAAATCAACATAACGCCAATCCTTATTTTGAATTAGATAACCATCACGATACGCGGCTATTGTATATTTTACCGTCGCACCCTCATTGTCTTCATAATTTTCATCCAAACCATGTATTACAACGTTTAAAGAATCACCCTCTTCATTAAAGGCGCGTGCTATTCCGTCACCGTTAATAAGTCCGTAAAATGTTACAGGACTTGAATTGAGATAAATACCTGTCGGCTCGCAGGGATTGCCGTCAGTAAAAATAACATGCAAACTCGGCATTTCGGCAATATAGTCGGTATATTCCCCCCAATATGCAACAAAATAGGGAGCAGATGTATCTGCAAGTATTCGTCCCTTTTCATTTTTCAGAACTTTGCCATTTGCATCGGTCTTAATGCCGCCGCCTGCCATATTGCCCCATGGGAAATTATACCTGCCTTCGCCCGGATCGGTCGTGCTGTGATTTTTACTTACCGTAAAACCATCCCACGCTATACCACCGTAACTGTTTCCGCTAATAAGATGTGACAGAGAAAAATGTTCAAAGTCAATCATTGTGTAAGCCGTATCATTGTAGGTTTCCGTCCAAACGCTGTCGGAATTAAACGTAAAACCACCGACCGGATTTAAAACGCTACTGATGTTAAGCGTAAGAGTGTCGCCGGGATTTGCGGCGTTAATAAAATTTGATGCGTCGAACATAAACGCAAAACATACTGCAAAAGCAGTGAATATAAATTTTTTCATAAGTAATGTTTTATTTAATTATTTTGACTGTATTATTACCACATTTTAAAATATAAGTTCCGTGTTTCAAAGCAGATGTGTTAATGCGGTTGTAACCCTCGCTCACAGGCGTATTTAACACGGTACGTCCCTGCAAATCATAAACAGTTGCAACTCCTGCAAAGGTAGCATCAATCACAATATAATCAGTAAACGGATTGGGATAAATGCTTATCCTGTGCGTTTTTACAATATCCGAATCCTCTGAACCCACAGTAATACTTGAAACAACGACAGTAAACGTTCTGTCAACTGTTTTTCCGTTGGAATTAAAACGAACAGTTATCAAACATTCACCGTTTGATTTCGGTGTAATCAGTAAACCGTCTTTTACAACCTGAGCTGTTAATACTGCCGAATCGGATAGCGAGACAACGGATACTGTAATAGCAGCGTCCAGGTTGTCATCATCGGTAGCAATATCTTTTAATGAGATATTAAATGCTTGCAATTCCGCAACGTTAGTGTCTTGAATATTTGCTGCCGAAGGTGCAAAATTATCGGGGAATACAGGCATTGCAGGGAACCAGTAATGAGCATCCATCTGATAAGAATTTTCCACAGTTTTTGTATTCGTATTTATGCGGATTACACGGTAATTTCTTGAAGAAAAATCGCGGAACAGGGACGCAAAAATATCATTACTTACAGGGTCTATGCGAAATGCGGCACCGTAAAATCCCCAATCACCGTCATCGTAGTTAGCAAGATCAAATAAAATTTCCGTTTGCTCCGAATCTATATCATAACAATAAATTTTTGTTGCATTAAACCATCCCGCATTATTTTTCCAGTACAGTTTATTTTGCTGTTTACTTGAACAGAAGCCGTCCGCTGTCCAGGCATACCATGAGTTGGGAATACCCGCACCGGATGGTAATAAAATGCGCGTTGTGTCCAAAGTATAAGGATCTAATTTCAGTATATAATCTTCCGTATTTCCCGCTCCCGAAAGATCACTTGCCACGCTTAACCATAAGTTGCCGTCTTTTGACTGCACTATAGAGCCGAATCCACGCTGGCTGTTTCCGTCTTTTGGTCCGCCGATTACAGTTTCTATACTGTCTTTTTCTGCGTTTATAACAAGAACGCCTTTCTTCTGATTTACTGCAAACACTTTTCCTGCGGCTTGAACCATAGTACCTGTTTGCTCCGAGTACAAATCGCCTGTACCTGCCGACCCCGCTATTGATGCGCCCATAGTGAGATTTTC
The DNA here is from genome assembly GCA_031257915.1 of Bacteroidales bacterium. GTDB lineage: Bacteria > Bacteroidota > Bacteroidia > Bacteroidales > P3 > JAIRNR01. Next base: position 12,798 of record JAIRNR010000001.1, on the reverse strand, counting down.
CATATCAAACAGATAAATTCCACTGCTTGTTCCTATATAGCCTTTATTTTCGTTTACACCCAAAAAAGAGCGTCCGTCCGGACCGGTTGCTTCCTGTCCGATAACGGTAAATTCTCCGAGTGATTTTAATGTTTTTGCGTCACAGACTGCAAGGCGGCTGCCTGTAATTGCTGCACCATTATCTTTTTCCTGTTTGGAAACGATGTACAGTTTATCGCCATAAACAGTGCCGTACGGTGAAGTTGCGCCGAGTTCTTTTCCCGGATTTTCTTTTTGATAAACATTGTAAACCCAAACACCACTGCTTGTGAGAAAATTAAGCGAGCTGTTATTATGCCCGAACCAGTCTTCATTCACAAAGAATACACCTTGAGTATAATTTAAAGTATCAACACTAACTAAGCAGGATTTATATGCACCATTATCTTTTGCGTAAACGCCGACAGTAGCATTGCCCGCTTTTATGGCTGTTACCACGCCGTTAGCATCAACATCAAGTACCGAATAATCACTTGATACCCACATAAGACGTTTGTTTGTTGTGTTGGCAGGTAAAACAGTCGCTTTAACAGTCCATTTATCGCCGGCAAGTAATGTTTTTTCAGTCGTGTTTATCTCAATACTTTGGGATATTTGGTTGCTAACCGTAACGTAGCATGTGTCTTTTTTTGTTGTAACATCCGCACTCGTTGCAATAATCATTGCTTCACCTTCTTTAAGAGCGGTAATATTTCCATTAACATCAACATCTGCAACCGTATTATCGGATGATGTCCAGGTAACAGTTTTTATAGACTGTTCGGGAAGTATTATCGGATTTAAAGAAACCACATCTCCAACAATTATTGCTGTATCTTTTATATCAAGTGCCAACGATGTAACACTCTCTACCACATGAACAAGCATTGTGTCTTTGAAACCACCGTCAGCTGTAGAAAAATACACCTTGCAGTCGCCGAGTTTAACCGCTTTAATATAAGTTGAACCCGACGAATAGTAATCAATAACATCATTTTCAAAACTGTACTGTATGGTTTTGTTTGTTGCGGCATCCGGCAATATTGTATTGTGCGGATACCACATATTGCCTGTTTTTTTCCATAATTCTTTCATATCCTCTCTTAAAGCAAAATCCGTAACATGAACACTGTCCACCGTAACAAAAATACTGTCTTTAAATACAGTATTTGTTGTCGCATAAATCCACGCCGTACCGACTTTTTTTCCCGTGATATAACCCGAAGTACCGGAAGCACTTACCGTTGCTACGGCCGCGTCGGATGAAGACCACGCAATTGTCTTGCTGCTGGCATTATTCGGTGCAAAAGATGTGCCTGCATATATGCTTTTATTTATACCTGCGAAAGTATCATTTGAAATAATGGAAAATTCCGTAACAGGGATAAAATCAACGCGTACAAGTACAGAATCCATTAGTCGTAAATCATCGGCAGATACAGCAACAATCCATGTTTCACCTGCTGAAACAGAGGTTACCGTTCCACTTGCATTTACAGTTGCAATTGATGTATTGCGCGATGTCCATGTTATTTTTGTGTTGCTTTTGCCCTCAGGTAAAAAAGTTCCTTTTAAGGCAAACGTTGCGGGAACGGTTAAATCAACGGTGTCTGCATTTAAAACAAGAGATGTTGCAGAATCAAAGAATATATTTACCGTACAGGTATCAATAAATCCGCCGTCTGCAGTTTTGCCCGATAATGTAACCGTACCTGAATTTGAGCCTGTAATAATAAGCAGTCCCGAAGTAGAAGTATAATTAACCCATTGTGTAGAAATTTTACCTGTCGGATTTTGGGTCATGGTAATAGATTTGTTGTAAGCGTCATCGGGATTAAAAATAATACCTAACGTATCTTTTTGTCCAACCGCAATGGTAACAGTATCTTTGTCAAATGACATACCTGTAAGCGGATTTTCAACCACAGTATAAGCACAAACCGCAACAAAATCACCATCGGCAGAAGTGGCTGTTACGGTATCATTTCCTGCCGCAGAGCCGGTAACTATTCCATTGCTTACACTGACTTTATTTGATTTGCGTGTCCAGGATAGCGTTTTATTTGTTGCATTGTCGGGAGTAAAAATCACATTTAATGTATCTTTGCCGCCGCGCTTAATTGTTTTTTCGTTATATGAAAAAGCAATGCTTTCTAATGCTCTTGTAACAACAATATCAATACTCTTCTTTGACGTAACACCGTTTGACGTTGCGAAAAAATTTAATTTGGCATTTCCGCTTTCGCCTGCCTGCGGAGTAATTATAAGATTGTCGTTTACAATAGCTGCAGTAACAAGAGTTTCGTTGTCGGAAATGACAGCACGTGTAATATTACAAAATAAATTGTCGGGATCGGACAGTTTGCCCGCGAGCGGAATTACAAGTGGTTGCGCATTCAGGGCAAAACTGTAACTGCTCTCTAATGCAATTTTTGATGCTTTGTCGGGATAAGCAATATTTGTAATATTGCTGTTTAATTTGAGCGTAAAAGTATTAAGCACGTCACCTGTTGAAACATCAACCATATAAATTTTATTCACAGCGGCAGAGCCTGATAAATTATCTGCGGAAACAGTAAGTTGCTTTACCTGATAATTCATGCTGATTGCTGCTTTGGAAAATGATAATCCCGCTTCGTCAGGCAAAGAAAACAAAGGTGATGTGAGTGAGGATGACCGCCCGATTTCATATTGAAATACACTGTTCGGATTTGCCGTATATCCGCTATTTACCCAATATAACGCGGGCGCAACAATATCGGCAAAAAATAATTTGGAATTCCAATCGTTCCAGTCGGTAGAAAGAGCCGTATTAGCAGGCAGGGTAATATCTTCAGTTTCTAATGTAAAGGGGTTTATTTTTGTCAGGGTTGTTCCCGCGCCCGCCCAGACAGTGCCGTCAGTACTTTGTGTAAGCAGAATATAATTGCCGTTAATCGTTGTTTCTACCGTATTAGTTGAAGTGTTTATTACAACTATGCCTTTATTTTTTTGAACGGCAAAAAGATATACGTTTGAATAAAGCATGGCACCTGTTTCCGCATTTGTATTTTCTATTACTGCTCCAAGTGAGGGGGGATCGCCAATATTTACAACGTAAATTCCGTTACCTGTTCCAAGGTAGCCCTTATTTTCGTTTATGCCGACAAATGAACGTCCGTTGCTGATATTGATCTCTGCTTTTTTTGTTATTTTCATAACGTCTGCAATAAGCAGATATTCGTCGGAAACAATGTACATATTTGCGCCGAAAGGTATAATGTTATGCGTATTTTCATATAGCGGCAGGGATGGATTTTCCGTTCCGTAGATATTGTAAGAGAGATTGCCTTTTTTGTCCAATACGCTTAAAACTCTGCTTTGAGCGGAATCGGACAGTATAAAAGTTCCTGTATTATAGCCCGGAGCAGGAGCGGCAACTGATGGTTTCCATGGTTGACTGCTCATACCTAAGGCAAAATTCCAACCATCCCAACTACCGTCCGACAACTTTCTACCTGATGCACCAACTCCGCTATAACTCCAATTATCACCATCCGTACCAAGCCAGTATGACCAGTAACTTTGAGACCATCCCGCACCCCAAAAATCCTCAGGGTCGCCAACAATAAAATTATCATAATTATAACCAGATGCCTGTGCTAATACACCATTTTCATCCGGGTAAATAGCAGTCCCTGTTGTTTTATCCTTTATAAAAAATAATCCATCGTTATTGGCATCATAACCCACACCTGCAATAGCAGCACCATAGCCGGAAGTTGTTGCTTCCGCAAGCACGAAAAATCTGGGATCCTCTTTGGCAACACCAAACAGAATATCTACACCGTACTTTGTTCCATCCCAGTTATATCCCCAAACAAGGGCGTTCGTTTCACGAGGGTCGTTCCATTGTACGGCAAGTGCAGAACGATTACTGCCCTTGCCGACCCAAAAAGTAATATCATCGAAAGTAAAGCCTGCCTTTGCCGCTCTTGCGGTTTTTGCGGCTTTTGCAGGATGTTTCAAATCGGCACGGGAAAATCCGGATGTTTGTGCAAAAACACTTGTAATAGCAATCGTCGCCGCGAAAAATAAAGTTGTAATCTTTTTCATTTTTTTATAAATTTTATATTGTTATTTTTTACATTCAAAATATATATCCCCTTTGATAAATTTTCGCATGAAATATAATTTATGCCCGCTTTTAATCGAACTTTCATTACACGCATGCCGGACATATTATAAACATCCGCATCTTCAATTGTATTTGAGACAATTATCAAATGATTTTCTACGGGATTTTGTAATAATTTCAGCCATGAATGTTTTTTTACATCCTCAACTGATGTATTCAGCAAATGCAAATCCTGTGCGCCCATAATTTCGGTAGATGTTTCACCGAGCCAGCCGCAATATTGATTTAAGCCTGTGTAAACTTTTACGAAGTGTATTCCCGGCAGTACAACCGGTTGACCCGTGCTATCCACAGCCCAGTCAATTTTAAAGTTGGAACGCGGGTCGCTGTTGGGATGATTATCCGCATATCCCCAATCAAAAGCACATTGCACATAATATGAGCCATCGCCACTCTCATCAGTGTAGTTGTTAACAAGTTTTGCGCCTTTAAAAACAAGTTCATCTTCGTTTATCCATTCAGGATAATACGGTTGTTTGTGAAAAGTATTGCGGTAAAGATAGCCGTTACCATATCCGTTAGTAGTCCAGCGAATATAGGTGGTATCGTTCAAAGCAGGATAACTTTGGTCGGGCGTCGGTATTTTATTTTCGTCAGGCTTGTAATAAGTAATTTGATAATCGTGAATTGTTTCGGGCTTATAATATTCACTGCCGGCAAGTTCATACCATTCATCGTCCGGTTCTTCGTTTCCATTGACATCGTAAGAAACCATAACTATACCCGGCTCGCAACTGCCGCATTCGCTTGAAGCATTCGGATTAGGATTGGCATTTGCCCAAAAAGCATTACCCAAAATTTTAAAATCATATTTACCGGTAATATTTTCAACTAAATGGTCAAAACCAAAAACAATGTAACCGCCGTACCCTCCGAGCGAAACAATAATCTGTCTGTCATTCGCAATATATTCTTCTGCTTTCAGGCGCATATCATTTGCATTGTCACCCTCTTCATATTCGGGAAGTTTGTTGATAAATTGTCCGGGAGCAGGTTTGTATTCATACACTTTGTGGATGTATGGTGATTGTGCATACATACTGCCTGCTGCCGATAAGCATAATGCTATTATTGCTGTTGTGAGTAGATTTTTTATCATAATTTCTTTATTATTTTTTTATTTATTATTCTTTCAACTCTCCGAGAAAAACGAAATGTGCAGGAATATTGCCTGTCTGCACATCCCATTTATGTTTACCATTTCTGTCAAAACAGTAAAGTACGCCCGGTAAAACATAGTTTACCGCATCCGTAACATAAATATCTTTAGTAATCGGATGTACTGTTATACCGTATGGGATTTTTATTTTCTGTTCCGTACCGTCTGTGATAAAATTACGCGCAACAATTTCTCTTTTCGCTACATCAACAATACCATACGTGGTAACATCCTCCATCTTTATATAACTCCACTCTACACTGTAAATGTAAAGCGAATCGCCATCAAGATGAAAATTGGAAACAGCAATATCAAGCGAATCGACTAATCTGTCGGAAGCGAGGTCTATCCGATACAGACGCGATGGTTGTTTGTAATAATCGCCACGCGAACTTACCCATAAATTGCCATGCCGGTCGGCACAAAGACGATGCAAATTTCGGGCAACTTCAATGCGTTTTATCTCAGTAAACGAGGGAATATCTATTACGGAAACCGTACTTTCATAATTCGGAAACATATATCCGCCCGAATTTGCTACATAAATTTTGTTGCCCACTATTTCCAGTTCGTCAGGTTGAAAACCGACTATGCAACGGTCAAGCACCTGAAAGGTTGCCGTATCAACTTTTGCCACAAAACCTAACTGTTCGTAATTCGGATTGATTCGTACGGGACCGGCGTACGATGTAACGTAAGCATATCCTTCATGAAAACGGATATAGCGGCAATTGGGAATATCAATCTGCCCTGTGCGTTTGACTGTAAACTTGTCCATCACTTCAATCTTGCTAGAACAATTTATAACTGCGTAGAGTTTTGAACCGTAAATTCCTATATCATTACCTACATCGCCAAGTTCCTTAGGAACAGACGGATTTGCAGCGGAAAAAATATTGCGGTGATAATCGCCTGTAGTGCAATCAAAATAATCTAAGGTACTTTTATTGGTTCCCATATTACCTTCGTTCAAAAGATAAAGACCCTGAATTGAACTGTATTCCGGTATATCAACAGGAGTAACTACCGGTTTAAATATTTCCACATCTTTGCGGCATGAGGCAAAAATTATTGCAAAACATACTGCAGCTACATTATTTATTCGTATTGTCATATCTCTATTTTCAAAATAATTTTAAAATTCGTACCGGGCATCGGATAATTCAGCACGACATCGTACTGTTGATTAAAAATATTGTTGATTTCTACCGATATTTTGCATTTGACAGGGATTATGAGGCGGCGTGTAAAGACAAACGATTTTCCGATTGTCAGGTCGTGCGTGTACCACGGCTGTTCATGATTTTCAAGTATATTGGCAGAGTTATGATAACGCTCGCCGACATAAATAAAACTGTAATTCAAATCCCATGTTTTCCACATCATATTCATAATAGCAGAACCGCTATGCAATGGTATATAAGAAATCTGTCCACCATACCAGACACTTTTTTTCTCGGTAAAATCCTGCGCTTTTTGAAAAGTATAATTCAAATTTGTCTGTATGTAAATATCTGCCGGCAATTTCCATCCTGTTTGCGCTGAAACATCCACACCGCGAATTTCTACATATCCGAGGTTCATCATCATCCAGCGGTATTGCCCGCTGCCTTTGGGTACTGCAATAATTTTATTCGTAACTTCATTGTAGTAAGCATCAACACGGAAATTCAAATTCTCTACTATTCCGCGTTTAAATTTTTTTTCATATTGTAATCCGATATTATACTGATTAGTGTATTCAGGTTTTAAAGATATATTGCCCATATCGGTATAATACATGTCGTTAAAAGTCGGCAGACGGAAAATGCGTTTATAGAAAGCGCGGAAATTCAAACCAATCCGTTTAAACGGTTTGTACGACAGAAAAACGGCGGGTGTATATTCGGTTTTGTTCGCCGGTTTATAAATATCTTTCTTCTTTACATCCTCAAAAACAAATGTTCCCAAAACGCTTGCCTGCATTTTAAACCATCGCCATTCAAATGCTGTTGCTATTGCTGCAAGTATGGTGTTCCGTACCGGAAAAACAAAATCCGTCAAATTGGCATTTAGTGTATTCCACTGATAATCGACAGAAATATTTACATCCCAATTACTGAAAATACTGTATTTATTTGCTAACGAAGCATAAATTTCCTGCTGAAGAAAAATATTATTTATGTGCTTGGACGTCTGCGTATCGGGATTAAGATACCGCATCCAGTCATTGGCATACTTCACATTCAACAGCAAATCGTGCTTATTGAAAAAAGGTTTTTGAAAACTTCCCTGCAAAAAGAAATTTCTGTCCCACTGCCGCTGCGGACGCTTCCAAACATTATTTACAATCGCCCCCGGAACACCTTTTTCCGAATTATAAAAATATGCTTTTATATTCCATTTTCCGCTATCCAAATCGCCGTTAAACCCGCCTTCAAGCCGCAAGGCATTTATATCGCCGTTTTGACGGACGGCAGTTGTATCCCATGCTACTTGTCCGTCGGGATGTACTTTTCTGTAACGAAATTTATATTTTCCCGATGAATAAGCATATTCGGCATTAAAAGAGGATGAAATATTTTTACTGATTTTATGTTCCCAAAGCACGGACGGATTTACCAAATCAAAAGAGCCTGTACGGAAATAGGATATTACGTTAAATTTTTTGTTGCCTGTAAATTTAGGACGCCGTGTGCGCAGATAAACAGTTCCCGACGAGCTAAAGTCTTTTGCTGCCTGAAAAATTTCACTTTTTTGTCCATTGTAAAGCGAGATTTCCTCAATATTATCAAGCGAAAATTTTCCCAAATCAATTTGTCCGTTCTGTGCGTCGCCGAGCTGAATACCGTCGTAGAAAACGCCTATATGGTTTGTACCCATACTCCGAATATCTACTGTTTTCAACCCGCCGATACCACCGTAATCTTTTATTTGCACACCGGCAAAATAACGAATGGCGTCGGCTACGGAAAAACTGCTTAACGCTTCTAATTTTTCGCCTGAAAGCCGCTGAGAGGGGATAACTTCACGGTAGCGGTCGCCTGTAACGACTGCCTCTTTTAAAGTCAGTGCCGTATCGGGTTTATTTTGCGCAAAGGTATTAGCAGCTAATATAAACCCTGTTAATATACAAAGTGTTTTTTTCAAAAACGGTAAATGTTTTAAAGTTTTATTAAAACATCTTTCCAAACAATAAAAACAGTGATAAACCCGACATGAAGCCGCCAAGTTTGTCGCCAGCCTTATTCCTCGAAAGCCTTAAACTACCCCATTTCGGCAGGTCTTCTGACTTACTCTTTCTTTGATACGCCCTTCCCGTTTTTTGCAAAACAGTGGATTTGAGTATTGCTCAAAGAATTTTGACAGAGCTTACAGCAGCGGGTCTGTTCGGGATTTTCACCCGATTCCCTTTTAAGTGTCTTTTCCGGACGGAAAAGTACAACACCAAAACTTGCCCGCAAAGGTACGATTAAGTTGGACAAAATGCAAATTTATTTGCATTTTTCCGACGGAGTACCTTCATGAGCGAAGCGAATACTGGTACGATTAAGTTGGACAAAATGCAAATTTATTTATAAAAAAATCCCGCTGCACCGACAATCCACAGTCGGCACAGCGGGAAAATTTAAATGGTAATTTTTTAAGTATCAGTATATAATAACCTTTACGTTTTTAAGTTCACCGCCCATCTGAACACGAACAAAATAAATACCCGACGCCAGATTTTGAACATTGAACTTATAATTGTCGGAGTTGATATTGCCGGACTTCATCACCGTCACTCCCTGAACATTCACAAGAGAAACGTTTTTCATCCCTTCGTTAGCAGCAATATACAACTCTCTGTTTTGAGTATAAACATTGAGTTTACTCTGTTTGCCAAGGTTATTTACTTCTATCGCAGTACTTGGCAGTGTTGCTTTACCAACGTTTGCTCTAATAGCCAAACTGCCCCATCCCGGTACCGGCACAAGCAAATTTCCTACTTTCACATAGAACACATCTTCACTATTGCCTGTATCAAAAGCAACACCTGCCGGAATAGCACCGAGTTGATCAATACCTGCGTAGTAACTGCCGGGCTCAAGAATTTCGGAATTTGAAAAGTACATCGTTATTAATCCCACTTCCGATTCGGCTGTTCCGCTTATTACAGGCGCGGCGGCAAGTTCCCCGTTAGCAAGTATTTTATAAACAGAATAGCCAAACTCCTGTGCTTCTGCATCCTCTGCAAAAAGAATAGAAACAGAAGTCAAAGTGTCCTGTACAGAGAGTGTATAGATATTACCGAAAGAAATAGCCGCTTCCGCGCCTAATCCGTAATCAAACCCAAGCAAATTCTCTTTTGCAAAAACACTGTCGGTGGCTGTAACAGCAAAACTGTTAATGTTGTCTGTTGTATCCAAATCCTCTGCCTCTATTGACGCTTCAACTGAAAATGTTGCGTTATCGCCCGCCTGCATTGCAGGGTTAGCAGAAACTGCGACAGTGGTCTCTTCACCAAATTCTATTCCGCTAATAACAGTATCGGCAATAGATACATTATCTTTAAGTACACTTACTGTTACATTTTCTGTGCTTTTACCCAAATTCAGTACAGTTGCGGAAATCGCCGTATTGCCTGCCAACTGTTTCGCAGGAGTATAGGCTGAAAGCGGATTGTTGACACTTTTAAGCACGATGTTGTGTTCGGCAGGGACTGTCAAGTTTAGTTTGGCAAAATCAAAATAGAACTGTCCTTCAAATGATTTCGGAACGATTGCAATTTGATATAAACCCGCTTCCGAAATAGCTAAAGGAGAATAAACAGTATTGTAATCTTCTGCCATCTCATCTCTGATTTCTAACAATTTTGTCCAACTGCTAATATCAGTACCTGTTTTACCTATAAGAACATCAACACTTGCAGTTATATCATAATAACTAAGACCTGCCCAGTATTTAAACTCTAACAGGTAGTTACCGGGATTGTCTATTTGGATGCAGTGTGTTTTCAATGCTTCCGGTAAAGTTAATCCCGCAACATAAACAAATGCATTATAATGGTCAAGAATCCATTTATCAGAGGAAATCCCATAATATTCCGCATCATAAATATTCATAACATTGGCAAAATATTTTTCGGCATTTTGACCATAATTAGGCAAGTCAGGGGTAAACGGCATTGTTTCAGGCTCAAAAATACCCAAATATGCGTATGTTTCATTGTAATTTCTCAAATCATTGTTTATTACTTCATCATCAACTGTGAAGTAAACCAAAGTTGGAGAATAATATGCAATTGTATCATTTAAGTTTAAAATCAAATACGCTACGGATTCCATCATTGACAAATCAACAGGAACCTTAACGCCGGCAGATTCTCCGGGCAGGATATTAAGATTTTTCAAAATTACAGTATCATAAGTTTCCGTTACGGGCAGATAATCGGTAAGTTTGTAGTTATAGCCATATACATACAAAGGCAGAGTTTTTAACGTATCATAGCCCATATTGATAAGATTTACGGTAAATTCTTCAACTCCGGGTTCGCAGTCAATAGATGGCTTAATGGCTGAATTAAGAGATACGTCAAATGCTTTTGCCTGTACAACACTCATACCATCAACAGCCATAAAAAATTCTTCACCGGAAAATCCTGTCGGAACAACAGCAATCTGATATTTGCCTGTTGCTGCTAAATTTACAAATAATCTATCAACAGTAAAATATGCAGAACTCATTATGTCGCTGTAAGTTGCAACTGTCTGCCATGACGCAATATCGGTGCCGCTTAAACCTATCTTAACAGTAAAGTCGGCTGTTAAACCATATTCTTCATAGCCCGCAAAATAACCAAGCATAATCATATAATGACCGGCTTCCGATATTTCAATACAACGCGTTTTAAGAGGATCCGGCAATTCATAAGATTCTGCAATCATAGCACCGTCGTAATAACTGTAAAACCAGTCGTTGACATCCGGTCCGCCGATAAAATCATCACCACTGCTATATAAATTAGAAACCCATGGTGTTGCTATCGGAGTATATATACCAAAATACAAAAAGTCAGTGATATCATTGCCCGTGTTTTCATCATCGGTCAGTTCAACGTTACCATATACACCATAGTTATAATAATCCGTATTTGATGAAGGAACAAGTTTCTCTGCTATAACAGTATAAACGGTTTTCGTTTCGCCCGGTGCTATCGGAGTATTGAAATCAGCCGTATAAACATTGAGTTCACCAAGTTCGCTATTATATACCCCATAATCTACCTGATATGTCATTGCCGTATCATACCCCAAGTTTTTGAGTACAAAGCCAAAAGACTCTGTGCTGTCCACCTCACAGACAACAACAGGACGGATAATATCAGTTATTGTAAGGTCGTGTTGAGGCGTCGCATAAATGCTTATACTTTCAACAGCAAGACCCGACAGATATACAGGCACAATAGCAATTTGGTAGGTACCGCCACCATCCGCAACATCAAACATAAAATGTTTAGATGTGTAGTCTCCATAAGTCTGTTCGCCTTCAAGATCGGCAACAACACTCCATGTTGCAACATCCGTACCCTGCTTGCCAACTTTAATCATGAAAGTGTCAACATCTTCAAAACCAGAAAAAGAAAAACCTGCCATATAGCCCAAGTCCATTGAAAGGTGAGTTATTCCTTCCGGCACGTTAAAGCAATGTGTAAGCAGAGGGGTCTTAACCGCTGCTGTAATGTCTTTATAGCCATAATACGGAACATTAAAATAAACCCAGTCATCATTTGTCCATTCAAATTCCAAAGCGTCGTCTTCGTCGTAAAGATCGTTTGAATAAGGCAATTCTGCTACACCTCTATTGTACAAAGATCCGTAATAGACATTGTTATCTGTATTTAAATCATCCGGATCAGTTACCTCCATTTCCAAATCGTAATAACCGACTTCACTGAAATCAAACTCTGCATTTAAATAATATGTTGCCCCATCATCGGGCAAAATATTTATCTGAACAGTATCTATGCCTGTTACTGAACCAACAGTATATCTGATATAAACTGTTTGAGAAGACGCTCCGGTACCCTGATTGGAAATAACTACTCCAAGTTTTTCCGATTCGGTAAGGCTACAACCCATCTGTGGTTTAATAACCTTAGTAATGGTAAGGTCGGGATTTATCGGAGCGGGACCGGTTGCAATATAGAAACTGTCTATAAGAATATAGTTCTGGTCTGCCTCCGATACTGCTTTTATAGCAAAATAGTAATCGCCCGCAGGAACATTAAGATTCAATGGTAAGGTTTTATAAATCACGCCGTCAAGAGTAACATTATATTTACCGCCGAGCAATGTCATTGAATCGACATCCTGTGTTGCACCGTAATAAACTTCAAAAGATTCGGGATAATTAACGGTTGAATAGATAACACCAACATTGTTATCGCCTGCGGGAATCGCAACAGGCTTGTTTAAAAGCAGCC